>NZ_JBEHZD010000319.1:0-9146 GCF_040240285.1 Streptomyces sp. HSW2009
CACTCCCTGTGCCTCGGTGTCGGGCGCGCACGCCGCGACGGCCGGTGTGCCCGCCGTGTTCCGCTCGCCCGCCGTGGGGGGGGGCGGGGGGGGGGGGGCCCCCCCCCCCCGGGCCGGCCCCCCCGCCGGCCCCCCCCCGGGCGGGGGGCCCCCGGGGGGGGGGGGCCCCCCCCGGCCCCCCGGGCCCCGGGGGCGCAGGCACCTGCCGTACGGAACACGGGGCGCGGGACGGGGCACCGCGCGGGGAACGTCGCCGGAGGTACGGAGCGATCGTCGGGCCCCGCGCGCGGGGAGGAGCCGGCCGCGTCCGGCGTCGTACGCCCCGCAGGAACCGCCGGGCTTCGCGCGCGGGGTCACACCCTCCGCGTCGAATGCTCCGCGGGTGCCGACACCCGCCGGGCCCCGCGCGCAGGTACGCACCCCGCACATGGCTGCGGTCGCGGTCCCCCAAGGGTGCCAACCCTCGCGCGCGGGGACGCACCTCCACCGGCCTGGCCCGCACGTGGGGCTCCACGCGCCACCCTCGCGCGCGAGGACGCATCAACGGGGCACGGCACCCACCGCACACGGGGCCGCCTACGCGGCTACGGCGCTCCCCGCGCGCTCAACCCGCCGCGCAACGAAGCTGATCGGCAGCCGGACATCGCATGGCATTACCCCCATCCGCTGGTCAGACGCGGGGGCACGGGGTGGAGGCGTCGGGCGGGGGGCACGGGTAGGGGGACGTGGTCACCCCATGGCGGTCACGGCGACCGCCATCCGGCCGCTGTCGACGTCGAGGACGGTGCCGTGGATGAACTCGGCTTCGTCAGAGGACAGGTACAACGCCGCCGACGCGATCGCGTCCGGGTGGCCTGCCCGGCCGGCCGGGGTGCCGGCCATCAGGGGCTCCCCCGCGAATTCGGCGTCCGGCGCCAGGTCCGGCGGGCGGATGACGCCGGGCGAGACCGCGTTCACCCGAATCCCCAGCGGGGCGAACTCCGCCGACCAGGAGCGCGTCAAGGTCTCCAGCGCACCCTTGGTCGAGCTGTAGAGCGCACCGACCGGCAGCCCCATCCGGGCCACCCAGCTCCCCAGGTTGACGATCGTCCCGCCGCCGTTCTCGGCCATCGCCGGGACCACGGCCTGGGTGAGGAAGAACGGGGCCTTCACGTTGACCGCGTAGACGCGGTCGAAGGTCTCCTCGTCGGCGGTCAGGGTGGTGTTGGACGGATAGATGCCGGCGTTGTTCACCAGGACGTCGATCCGGCCGCCGAGTGCGTCGAGCGCTGCCCCGGCGAGTACGACGCTGGCTCGGGACGTGCCGTCCAGGTCGGCGCGTATGAAGTCGGCCCGGCCACCGGCGGCGCGGATGTCGGCCACCACCTCCTCGCCACGGGCCTCGGCGCGCCCCGAGACGATCACATGGGCGCCCTCGGCGGCGAACAGACGGGCGACGGAGCGCCCGATATTGCTGGTCGAACCAGTGATGAGAGCCGTCTTTCCGGCCAGTCGCTTGGTCATGGCACCGAACGTAGGACGCAGATTTTGGACCCACAAGTCCAAAGCGAGGGCGCCGCACAAGGCTTGTGGACCACGCGGTCCAGTGGGTTCTACGCTGCGCGCATGACGTTCACGGCGAAGGGGCTGGCCACCCGGCAGCGGATCATCGAGGGCGCGGCGACACACCTCCGGAGCGATGAGCCGGGCGAGGTCACGCTGGACGTCATCCGAGCCGCCACGCGGACCAGCAAGAGCCAGATCTTCCACTACTTTCCCGGCGGCAAGGAAGAACTCCTGCTCGCCGTGGCCCGCTTCGAATCCGACCGGGTGCTGGCCGATCAGCAACCTCATCTCGGCGCGCTGACCTCGTGGGACGCCTGGGAGCGGTGGCGCGGGGCGGTCATCGCCCGGTACCGCGCCCAGGGCGCACAGTGCCCCCTGGCCTCGCTGATGAGCCAGGTGAGCACCGTGCCCGGGGCCTCCGAGGTCACCACCACGCTGCTCCGGCAGTGGCAGGAACACCTCAGGCGCGGAATCGCCACCATGCAGGAACAGGGCGAGGTGAGCCGGCGCCTGGACGCCGACCGGACCGCCGCGGCGTTCGTCGCGGGCATCCAGGGCGGCGTCACCGTGCTCCGCTCGACCGGCGACACCACGCACCTCGAAGCGACCCTCGACCTCCTCATCGCCCACCTGCGCGCCAGCCAACGGGCTTACGCCGCCCCGGAATAGGACCACCCGGCGGGCAGACCACCCGGCGGGCAGACCGTGCCCGCCTCGTACGCCACGGAACACGCAACAACGCGCGCGAGGATGGCGACCCGCCCGGTGCTCCCCTGTCGCGGCTTCGTGCCGCGGGCGCGCGCCCCGCACCGCAGCCCCACGCCGCCGCCGCGCCCGCGGGTCTCGCCCCGTGTCAGCACCCCGCCCCACCACGCGCCGTACGGAGCACCACCGACCCGCAGGCCGCCCCGCACCGCACGCCCCGCACTCAAGACTCTGCTCCGTGCTCCGTGCTCCGTGCTCCGTGCTCCGTGCTCCGTGCCCCGTGCCCCGTGCTCCGTGCCCCGTGCCCCGTGCCCCGTGCCCCGTGCCCCGTGCCCCGTGCCCCGTGCCCCGTGCCCCCGGCGAGGATCAGCGCCACGTGCCGGCAAGGATGAGACTGGCTCCGCGCCCCGTAAGGCCCGCCCTGTGCACGCGCCGCCAACCGCGGCGGGTAGCGGAACCGACCCGCGCACGCGCCCCCCGCTCAGCCCTCCTGCGGCGCCGTGCGGGGCACGGCGATGGTGACCAGGAGGCCGTGTGGCTCGTGGGGGGCGTAGGTGATGGTGGCTCCGCCGGCGGACAGCAGGGCGCGGGTGATGGAGAGGCCGAGGCCGGAGCCCGAGACGTTCTGGTGGCGGTTGCTGCGCCAGAAGCGGTCGCCGACGCGTTCCAGTTCCTCCGCCGTGAGCCCGGGGCCGTCGTCCGCGACGGTGATCCGCACGGTCGCGCCGTCGGTCTGCACGTCGACGACGACCCGTTCGCCGTCCGGCGTGAACTTGAGGGCGTTGTCGATGACCGCGTCCAGGGCGCTGGAGAGCGCGATCGGGTCGGCCCACGCGCTCGCCCCGCTGGGGCCCGCGTAGTCGAGCGTCACGCCCGCGCGGTCGGCGACGGGGCGCCAGGCGCCGACCCGTTCCGCCGTCAGCTCGCCGATGTCGGTGAGACGGAGGTCGGCCGCGGCGTGTTCGGCCAGCGCCAGGTCGAGCAGGTCATCGAGGACCTGGGCGAGCCGCTTGCCCTCGGCGCGCACGGAGGCGATCTCCTCGTTGCCCTCGGGCAGTTCCAGGGCGAGCAGTTCGATGCGCAGCAGCAGCGCCGAGAGCGGGTTGCGGAGTTGGTGCGAGGCGTCGGCGACGAAGGCACGCTGCTGTTCGAGCACGTCCTCCACGTGGTCGGCCATCTCGTTGAACGAGCGGGCCAGCCGGCGCAGTTCGGGCGGCCCGCCGGAGGCCGCGACGCGCGAGGCCAGCCGCCCCGTAGCGATGTCGTGCGTGGCCGCGTCGAGTACCCGTACGGGGCGCAGCACCCAGCCCGTCAGCCGCTCCGCCGCCGCGACCGCGAGCAGCATCGCCGCCACCTCCCCGGCGGCGATCAGCGCCCAGCCGCGCCAGATGCGCGACCGCATCTGACCGGTGGGCGAGTTGGTGACCACCACCGCCACCACGTCGCCGTCCCGCACCACGGGCGACGCGACCGTGAGCCGGCCCCGTTGCCAGGGCCAGACCTGGTCCGGGTCGTGGCTGCGGCGCCCGGCCAGCGCCTCTTCGAAGGCCCGCTTGGACTCCCCCTCCGTCAGCAGGGCCCAGCCGCCCGGCGCCTCGCCCATGGGCTTGCGGTCCCGGTAGAAGACGCCGACCTTGATGCCGTACAGCTCGTGGTAGCGGCCCAACTCGACCTGGAGCGTGGCCTGTCGTTCGTCCCGAGCGCCGGCGCGCGCCTGGCGTGTACCCGGCCGGATCGTGACGTACTGCGCCAACGCGGCGAACCGGGCCGTATCGTCGATGCGGTCCACCACCACCCGCTGCTGCTCCGCCGCCGCCAGGCTCGCGCCGAGCGGAAAGCCGAGGGCCAGCAGCACGCCCGCCATCAGGACGATCAGCAGCGGGAGGAGTCGAGTGCGCACGGTGCTCCGGGTGAGGTCGGGTGCTCAGGCGGCCGGGGCGACGAGGCGGTAGCCGACGCCGCGCACCGTCTCGATCAGCGCGGGCATCCGCAGCTTGGAACGGAGCGAGGCCACGTGCACCTCCAGCGTACGGCCGGTCCCCTCCCAACTCGTCCGCCACACGTCGCTGATGATCTGTTCCCGGCGGAAGACCACGCCGGGCCGCTTGGCCAACAGCGCCAGCAGGTCGAACTCCTTGCGGGTGAGCGAGACGGTGCTGCCGTGCACCCGCACCTGCCGGGTGGACAGTTCGATGCTGACGGGGCCGAGGAGCAGCGGCCCCACGGGCTCGTCCGGGTGCTCCTCCACCGCCCCGTCGGCGGGTACGGTGCGCCGGCTGACGGCATGGATGCGGGCGAGCAGTTCCATCGGGTCGTACGGCTTGACCACGTAGTCGTCGGCGCCCAGGTTGAGGCCGTGTATCCGGGAGCGCACGTCGGCGCGCGCCGTCACCATGATCACGGGCGTGCTGGTGAGCTTGCGGATTCGGCCGCAGACCTCGAAGCCGTCCTGGTCGGGCAGGCCGAGGTCGAGCAGGATGACGCCGAACGGCTCGCTCTGCCCGGGCAGCAGCGCCCGCAACGCTTCCTCGCCGTTGCGGGCGTGGGTGACGAGGAAGCCGTGTCGGGCCAGCACCGCCGACAGCGCGGCGGCCACGTGGTTGTCGTCCTCCACCAACAGCAGCCTCATCGGCCCAGCCCTCCTCTGGTGGTTCCCGGTCGGATGCCCCGGCTCGGCCGCGGGCCTGACACGCGGCGCGTGCGCTCCCGCCGCGAGCCCGGTGGCGCGCCGGGCGCCGACGGCATCGCCGCCGCCCACCGCCGCCGCACCCCGTAGTGCACCGTTCCCTCGCTCCGCGCTACCGCGCCTGATCTGCACCGCACCTCGCTCCGTACGCTCCGCCTACCCGCGTACGGCTCCATCCGCTCCGTACGCGCCCCTCGTCGGGTACCTGCCGCCCCGTGCCCCGCCCCGTACCTGCCCCGTGCGGTCAGTTACGCGCGCGCCGGCGCGCGGCAGCTCCCCCGCGCCCGCGCCCCGCACTTCCACACGCGCCGCTGCGGGCCACTAGGCGCCGGGACAGCGACGACGAGCGGCCCGAGTGCGGCGGCACCAGGGCCGTCTCCGCTGCGGGCGCCCCCACGCCCCACCGTGTCTTCACCGCATCTTCCGCGGGCCGCGCACACCGCGGCCACACGGCATAAACGCCGATGCCGACGGGGCGCGTCAAGGGAATGTGGCCACCCAATTGTTTCCGTTACGTAGCCGGTATGGGCATCGCATTGTTTCCCGAGTCGTACGGCGATCATGCTCCGCGCCCCGTTCACGCAGAGTGTCGCTTTGCGGCCGGATCGTTATGCTCAATTTCAGCTCAGATGTAATGACGCTGGTCGTGACGGCTCATTAGGGTCCTCCCAACCGAGGAGGACGGAGCGAGACGCCGATGAGCGAAGTATCGGTGGCCAAGGACGCCGCAGCGGTGGCGGACGACCTGGTCGCGCTGACAGGAGTCAACAAACACTTCGGCGCGCTACACGTGCTCCAGGACATCGACCTGACCATCGCCCGTGGCGAAGTCGTCGTCGTCATCGGGCCGTCCGGGTCCGGAAAGTCCACACTGTGCCGCGCCATCAACCGGCTGGAGACCATCGACTCCGGCAGCATCACCATCGACGGAAAGCCGCTGCCGCAGGAGGGCAAGGATCTCGCCCGGCTGCGTTCGGACGTCGGCATGGTGTTCCAGTCGTTCAACCTCTTCGCCCACAAAACGGTGTTGGACAACGTGACGCTGGGCCAGGTCAAGGTCCGCAAGATCGAGCGGAAGGCCGCCGAGGCCAAGGCCCGGGAACTGCTCGACCGGGTCGGCGTCGGCGCCCAGGCCGAGAAGTACCCGGCCCAACTCTCCGGCGGGCAACAGCAGCGCGTGGCCATCGCCCGCGCGCTGGCCATGGGCCCCAAGGTGATGCTCTTCGACGAGCCGACCTCCGCGCTCGACCCGGAGATGATCAACGAGGTGCTCGAAGTCATGCAGCAGCTCGCCAGGGACGGCATGACGATGGTCGTCGTCACCCACGAGATGGGCTTCGCGCGCTCCGCCGCCAACCGCGTGGTCTTCATGGCCGACGGTCGCATCGTCGAGCAGGCGACGCCGGACCAGTTCTTCAGCAACCCCCGCAGCGACCGGGCCAAGGACTTCCTGTCGAAGATCCTTCACCACTGACCGCCCACCGCTCGACGACGTAAAGGATGTTCACCATGAAGCTCCGCAGGACCGCCGCGGCGGCGACCGTCGTTCTGGCCCTGGCCGTGACGGCGACGGCGTGTGGCAAGGAGGGCAGCCCGGACGACGACAAGAACGAGGGCCCCAAGCTCTCCTACAAGGTCAACTCCGCGGCGGACGTGAAGGACTCGCCGGTCTGGTCCAAGGTCAAGGGCGGCAAGATCAAGATCGGCACCAAGGCGGACCAGCCCGGACTCGGCTACGAGGACCCGGGCACGGAGAAGCGCTCCGGCTTCGACGTCGAGATCGCCCGGATGATCGCCGCCGACCTCGGCTTCGACGAGAAGCACATCGAGTGGAAGACGGTGCCGTCCGAGGCCCGCGAAACGCAGATCTCCAGCGGTGGCGTCGACTTCTACGTCGGTACGTACACGATCAACGACGAGCGGAAGAAGCAGGTCGACTTCGGCGGCCCGTACTACCTCGCCGGCCAGGACCTGCTGGTCAAGAAGGACAGCGACATCAAGGGTCCGGAGGACCTCAAGGGCAAGAAGGTCTGCTCCGCCGCCGGCTCCACGCCGCTCAAGCGGATCAAGGAGAAGAAGTACGGGGTCGCCAAGGCCAAGTCCCAGCAGGGCTACCAGTTGTGCGTGCAGGACCTGAACAACGGGCAGGTCGACGCGGTCACCACGGACGACTCGATCCTCAAGGGCTACGCGGCGCAGAACGACGGGCTGAAGGTGCTGGGCAAGCCGTTCTCCGAGGAGCCGTACGGCATCGGCCTCAAGAAGGGCGACAAGGCGCTGCGCGACGCGGTCAACGACGCGATCGAGGCGCACCAGAAGAACGGCGACTGGAAGAAGGCGTACGACGCCACCCTCGGCAAGTCCGGCCTCGCGGCGCCCACGCCGCCCCAGGTAGACCGCTACTGAGCCGCCGCCACGACGGCTGACGCCTGAGCGGCCGGGCGTCCGCGGCCGGCCCGGAACTCCACCGGTCCGCGCCGCCGCGGGCGCCCCAGGCCGCCGTGCTCATCCTCCGGAGACATGACTTGAACGTACTGACGGACAATTTCGCGGCGTTCCGCGACGGCTTCATCAAAACCGTCGAACTGACGGCCTTCAGCAGCCTGTTGGCCCTGGTGCTCGGCATCCTGATCGCGGCGTTCCGGGTGTCTCCGGTGCCCGCGCTGCGGGTCTTCGGCGTCCTGTGGGTGACGCTGCTGCGCAACACGCCCCTGGTGCTCCTGTTCCTCGTCGTCACCCTCGGCCTGCCCGCGCTCGGCCTCAAGGGCTGGGACTCCTTCTGGCTCGCGGTCATGGCGCTCGGCTGCTACACGTCGGCCTTCATCTGCGAGGCCGTGCGGTCGGGCATCAACACGGTGCCGGTCGGTCAGGCCGAGGCCGCCCGCAGCATCGGCCTGACCTTCTCGCAGACGCTGGCCCAGATCGTGCTTCCGCAGGCCGCCCGCACCGCGATACCGCCGGTCGGCAGCCTCATCATCGCCCTCACCAAGAACTCCGCCATCGCCTCCGGCTTCGACGTGATGGAACTCGGGGCGCTCCAGAAGCAGCTCAACGCCGATGCGGGCTACAACATCCTGGTGGTCTTCCTCTGGATCGCCGTCTGCTACCTGATCATCACGCTCACCCTCAGCGGCCTGTTCCGGCTGCTGGAGAACCGGTTGGCGGTGGCTCGATGAGCGCCAGTGTCCTCTACGACGTCCCGGGCCCCAAGGCCCGCCGGCGCAACCGTCTCTACAGCGCCGTCTCCGCGCTGGCGTTCCTCGGCCTGATCGGCTTCATCATCTACCGGCTGGACGACACGGGGCAGTTCCAGGCCGGCCTGTGGGACGACTACCAGTACGCGAACACCCAGGACCGCATCGTCGAGGGCCTGCTGACGACCCTGAAGACGTTCGCCCTGGCCGCTGTGCTCTCGCTGGTCCTCGGTGTGGCACTGGCCGCCGGGCGGCTCTCCGACCACCGGTGGGTGCGGTGGCCGACGGCGGTGGTCGTGGAGTTCTTCCGCGCCATGCCGCTGCTGATCATGATCTTCCTGCTGTACTACGCCTACTTCGACACCGAGCCCATGTGGGCGCTGGTCATCGGGCTCGCGCTGTACAACGGGTCGGTGCAGTCGGAGATCTTCCGCGCGGGCATCAACGCCGTCCCCAAGGGGCAGGGCGAGGCCGCGTACGCGATCGGCCTGCGCAAGACGCAGGTCATGACGAGCGTCCTGGTACCGCAGGCCGTGCGCTCCATGCTGCCGTCCATCATCAGCCAACTCGTGGTCACGCTGAAGGACACCTCGCTCGGCTTCATCATCCTCTACGAGGAGTTGCTGTACGTCGGCAAGGCGTTCGCGGAGCGGACCCCGCCGGAGAACGGCGTCTACGCCTTCATCCCGATGGTCATCGTCTTCGGCTCGATCTACATCCTGCTCTGCCTGGCACTGTCCTCGCTGGCCACCTGGATCGAACGGAGCACCCAGCGCAGCCGCAAGCGCTCCGCGGCACCGGCGCGCGGGGCCGCCGCCACGGCGCAGGCGACGGCAGCACCCGGCACCGACAGCACGCCGGGCGACGCCTCGCCCCCCGAGCCCCCGAAGGCCGACTGACCCACCATCGGGCCACGCCCACCGGCCCCTGCCCTGTACCCCCGTGGGGGCGGGGGGGGGGGGGGGGGGGGCGGGGGGGGGGGGGGGGGGGGGGGGGGGGGGGGGGGGGGGGGGGGG
>NZ_JBEHZD010000032.1:0-29721 GCF_040240285.1 Streptomyces sp. HSW2009
CCACCCTGACCGCGGGGGGGTATCTGACCGCCCCCGACGGGGCGGGGGGCCGCCAGGGCCCCCGCCGCGTGCGCCACGGGCGCCCCGCGGCCCCCCCCCCCGGGCCGGGGGGGGGGCCCCCCCCCCCCCCGCCCCCCCCACAGGCGTGTCAGCGGCCGTTACCGACGGGGTACGCGGGGGCAAACTGGCCTGCCCCGTATGCCATTTCCGCAGGCCAGATGGCTAACGAAGGGGTGTTAGGCAGGAGTTAGCAGTACGGCAATGCGGACCGGCAGGCTTAAGCCATACCGAGCACGACCACCGCACTGCTCCTGGGGGAACACCATGTCGCACACCGCCAACGACACCGCCCGCCGCTCACTCCGCGGCCGGCTCCGGGGCAACGGACTGCGCATCGCCGCCGCCACGGTGACCGCGGCAGCCGCGCTGACGTTGACGGCGTGCGGCGCGGACGACGGCTCGGGCACCAAGACCGAGGGCACGGCGGCGTCCACCCCCTCGCTGGAGGCCGCGGGCCACGACGGCCCGGCTGCGGACGCCGGTACGGACGCCGGCAAGGGCGCCGACAACAGCGCGGGCAAGGACGGCGCGGCGGGCAGCGGCGGTACGGGGAGCAACGGCGGGTCGGGGGGCTCCGACGGTGGTACGGGGGGCAGCGGCGGGTCCACCGGTTCCGCCGGTGGCGGCAACGGCTCGAACGGCGCCGCCAAGCCGAAGGGGCCGGGACTCGGCGGCTCGCAGCAGCAGCCGCCGGCCGCGAACCCCGAGGACGGCGCGCCGGGCAAGGGCGCCCCGGCCTGCTCCGTCGGCAACTCCCGGCTGGCCCTGGAGCCCATCGGCGGCACCATGCCGGTGATCACGCTGCGGCTCACCAACACCGGCGGCGCCGCCTGCAACGCGTACCTGGCGCCGATCATCGGCTACCCGAACGCGCAGTCGCCGCTGGCGATCGGCGAGAAGGCGCAGAGCGTGAAGCTGGTGCCGGCCGGCGGCAGCACGACCGCCGTCATCGGCCTCGGCAGCGAGGACGGCACCCACCCGCACCGCGAGACGAAGCTCAGGATCTCCCTCCAGGACGGCGATGGCAGCCCGCTGCCCGGCGAGGTCACCCTCAACTCGCCGACCGACGTCGGCCTGCTCCTCGACGCGGACTCCGCGGTGAGCTACTGGGGGGCGGGCATGGATGCTCTGTAACCCAGCGGCACGGGGGAATGCGTGGCGCGCTTGGCGCGCGTGGCGCACGGCGACAGCCGGCCCACCTGAGCGGCCTGACCAGCCGCAGGGCGCCCGACCCCGGGCCAACCCCGAGCCAGCCGGCCCACCCGGACCCATCCCGCCCGCCTGACCAGCCACGGGACACCCGACCCCCGACCAACCCCGAGCCAGCCGGCCCACCCGGAACCATCCCGCCCGCCTGACCAGCCACGGGACACCCGACCCCGGGCCGACCCCGAGTCACCCGGCTCACCCGGACCGAGCAGCGCCCGGAGCACCCGGACCGCGTGACCGACCCGGGAACCCCCGGCCCCGGCCCACCCGAACCACCCGCACCACTCGGATCGTCCGAACCGAGCAACACCCCGGACCAGCCGACACACCCGGACCGCCTGACCAGCCCCGGAGCACCCGGCCCACCCCGGCCCACCCCGAACAACCCCGACCACTTCCAAGCCATCCCAAGTCATCCCGAGCGAGCCACCCGGAACCAAACCCGCGGCCCACCACCCACCCACCCGGGGCCGGACCCCTGACCCGAGCCCGTACCCCCGCGGGGGCCGACCGCACCCCGCGACACCCGAGACCCACCCAGCGCCCGCACCCAGCGCCTCGTACGACCCAACTCAACTCAACCCAGCTCGGCCCAACGCGACCCAACTCGATCCAGGTCGATCCAGGTCGACCCGACTCACCGAACAGCCCACACCCCACAGCCACACCCGATGGCGAGCGGCGCCCGCCGCCATCCCAGGACGACGGAGACGGCCGCCCGGTCTACCCCCTGAGCCGGACCGTCCACCGTCCGCGGGGGGGGGCCCCCCCCCCCCCGGGGGGGGCCCCGTCGTCATGCACCCGGCGGGGAGCCAGGGCACGCGGCCGGTACGGCGCCGGGCGGGCTGGCCCTCATGCCCGTTCCCCACCGGCTCCTACCAGGCCCTCGGGGGAACGAGGCGCGCCCCCACCGGGGCCCGCCCAACCGCTACGCCACGTCGTTACGCCACGCCGCGCCGCTACTCCGCGTCCAACCCCGCCAGCACCAGCGGCAGCCGGTCCGCGCCCGTGGGGGTGATGCGGATCGGGACGCCCCAGTCCTGCTGGTGGACGTGGCACGCCGGGTACTCGATCTCCGGGGCGTCGTCGCAGGACGCGGCCATGGCCGAGACGTGCAGCACGCCCTCGCTCACCCCGTCCGCCAGCCGCAGCGTCCGGCTCAGTTCCGCGCCCGGGCCGGCGCCTTCGGCGAGCAGTTCCGGCGGGGTGGCGCTGACCAGCAGCCGCGTCGACGGCCCGTACCTGGTGTCCAGCTTCTGGCCGGCCGGCGGCTGGAAGACCACGTCGAGCCGGAGCGTGCCGGGGGCGATCTCGGTGGCCGCGCGCTGCGTGCGGTGCGCGACCGAGGGGACCCGTACGGCCGCCTCGGGCAGCCGCAGCCGGGTCAGCCGGTGCCGGGCGGACTCGACCACCACGATGTCGTCGTCGACCAGCACCGCGGCCGAGGGTTCGCGCAGGTCGGTGGCGAGCGTGCTGACCTCGCCGGTCGCCGGGTCGTAGCGGCGCAACGCGTGGTTGTACGTGTCGCTGACGGCGACGGAGCCGTCGCGCAGCGCGGTCACCCCCAGCGGGTGCTGGAACAGCGCCTGGTCCGCCGGCCCGTCGCGGTGGCCGAAGTCGAAGAGCCCGGTGCCGGCGGCGGTGCGCACCACGAACGCGTCCGCGCCCGCGGGTGCGTCCGGGTCGCGCTCCACGTAGCGCAGCGCGGAGGTCTCCGAGTCGGCGAGCCACAGCCGCTCCGCGGTGGCCGCGAGCCCGGACGGCTGGGCGAACCACGCCTGCTCGGCCGGCCCGTCGACCAGCCCTTCGTTGGTGGTGCCGGCGGCGCCCCGGCCGGTGCCTGCGGCCGGGTCGTACGTCCACAGTTGGTGCACGCCGGCCATGGCGATCCACAGCCGGTCGGCGAACCAGGCCAGGTCCCACGGCGATGACAGGTCCACCTCGCGGGCCGGACCGGCGGTGGGCGCGCCCTGCCACCACTGGCGGCCGGTGCCGGCGATGGTGGTGACGGTGCCGGTGGTGGGGTCGAAGACGCGCAGGGCGTGGTTGACGGTGTCGGCGACCACGATGCGCCGCACCCCGTCGGGCCCGGCCGGCAGCAGGGCGAGCCCTTGCGGTTCGTTGAACTGCGCGCGGTCCGCGGCGCCGTCCACGAGGCCGCGCTCGCCGGTGCCGATCCGGCGCAGCACGGTCTCGCCGTCCGCGGCGAGCTCCACCAGTGCGTGCCGGGTCGAGTCGGAGACCAGGAAGGTGCCGCCGGGCAGCCGGATCGCCTTGCCGGGGAAGCGCAGGTCGGTGGCGACCGGCTCGGGCTCCACGTACGGCCCGTCGCCGCGCCGCAGCGTCCCCTTGGCCGCGTGCTCGGCCTCCAACTCGTCAACGAGTCGCGCGAGCGCGTGCGCGTGGCCCTCCCCCGCGTGCTGGGCCACCACGTAACCCTCCGGGTCGATCACCACGAGGGTGGGCCAGGCCCGCACGGCGTACTGCTTCCAGGTGACGAGCTCCGGGTCGTCGAGCACCGGGTGCCTGACGCCGTACCGCTCGACGGCGTCGACGACCGCCCGGTGGTCCGCCTCGTGCACGAACTTCGGCGAGTGCACGCCGATGATCACCAGGGTGTCCCGGTGCTTCTCCTCAAGCTCGCGCAGCTCGTCGAGCACATGCAGACAGTTGACGCAGCAGAACGTCCAGAAATCCAGAATGACGATGCGTCCCCGCAGGTCAGCGAGGGTGAGATCGGTATCGCCCGTATTGAGCCAACCGCCCTTGCCGATCAGCTCGGGGGCCCGGACGCGCGCACGTGAAGCCATGCCCCCATCCAACCGCAGGGGGGTTGCGGGTATTCCCCACCCACACCGGCCGACCCGAAGCCCAGCGCCCCAAGCGGGCGAGGCCCGGGCGGCGAACGCCCTTCCCAAGAGTTGATACACGTCACGCACAGCGAATTGAACTCATCGACTTAGTGGCTGTGCTTAGGGAACACGGGCTTCCGTGCGGGCGGCCGAGCGGTCCGGGTGCCCCCACCCCACCCAGCCACCCACCCTCGACCACCCTCACCCCCGCAAGATCCGCCCCTGCGCATCCGTCTTGCTGTCGCTGGCCAGCAGCACGATGCCGTCGACCAGGGCCCAGACGAAGAGGCCGCCCAGGGTGAAGAGCTGGGCCAGGGCCACTCCGGTGTGGCCGGTGTAGAAGCGGCCGATGCCGAACTGGCCCAGGAAGATCTGGAGGAGGCCGGCGGTGATCTTCGACTTGTTGGAGTACGGGCGGCCGTACGGGTCGTAGCCGTAGGGCGCGTCCGGGGTGGTGGTGGGCCAGCCGGGCTGGGCGGGGTAGCCGACCGGCACGGGTTGGCCCGGTGGTGTCTGACCCGGCGTCGGCTGGCCGGCCGAGCCCGGGTGTGGGTAGCCGTAGCTGGGCTGGCCCTGGGCGCCGTGCGGGTAGCCGTAGTCGGGTTGGCCCTGGGGCATGGCGTACGGGTTGGGGCCGCTGACGGGCTGTGCGTAACCCGCCTGCGGCGTCGCGTACGGGTTGGGGCCCTGCTGCGGGGCGGCGTACGGCGGGCCGCCGGTCGGGGGCGTGCCGTAGGGGGAAGGGCCGGCTGGTGGTGTGCCGTAGGGCTGCTGCCCGTCCTGCGGCGTGCCGTACGGGTTGGCGTTGGACATGGCCTGTCCCTGGGGGTCGTGGTCGTGGGCCGGCCGCCGAGTCGTACCGGCGGCAGCGTTTCCCTGGGTTACCTGTATGCGCCCTCCATCCTGCCAGCCCGTGACCCGCTCGGCATGGGTCAGACATCCCCAACTGGCCGCGAGGTGGCGGGGAATGCTGCGGCGCCTGCGGCGGGCGTCGGGGCCGGCGGTGGGCCCGCGGTGGGGCCCGCGTGAGCCAGGTCGCTTGCAGAAGGGGAGTTTTCTCCACCGACAGGGCCCGTGCGGGCGGCCCATAATGACGGCGCCGCGGGCTCCCCGTCGGCCCCCGTACCCCCTCCGACCAGCCACGCGGCCCCGGACAGCAGCAGGAAGAAGGCCCCCATGGAGCAGGTAACGCAGCCCGGACAGCCCGCGGTCGACGGCGTCGCCTCCGGTCGTGCGGGCGGCGTCGCCGCCGCTGGTGGGGCGCCGGCGCCGGTCGGGAGCACGCTCGCGTTGCGCCGGTGCCTGGTGTTGTGGCGGCTGGCGTGGCGGGCCACCGCGCTGTCGCTGTGGCTGACCGTGGTGCGGTCCGTGCTGCACATCGGCTTCGGGGTGCGGCTCGTACCCGGCGCGGTGCGCGCCACGCGCGCGCTCGCCGACCGGGAGCGGGAACTCGCCGCGCAGTGGAGCGGGGTGCAGATCCCCACCAGGTACGCGCCGCTGGGGCCGGCGCGCAGCGAGGCGGTGGCGCTGCGGGCGCGGCTGCTGGCCGCCGACGACCAGGTGTGGCGGGACTGGCGGTGGGTGCAGATCGAGCCGCTCGTGGGCGGCTCGATCGTGTTCCTGCCGCTGTCGCTGCTGCTCACCGGCGTGTGGGGGCTGCTCGTCGCCGCCTTCGGGACGCAGCTTTCGGCGGAGTGGGGCAGCCTGTGGTTCCTGTTCGTACCGGTCGACTCGTGGTTCACGGCCGCTCTCGCCGGGGTGCTGGCGCTGGCGATGTTCCCGCTGGCCCTGTGGCTGGCCCCGCACGCCCTGCGCTGGCACGCCCGCTGTCTGCGGACCGCGCTCGCCGCCAAGGAGAGCGAGTTGCTCGCAGCCAGGATCGAGCACCTGACCGCGACCCGCAGCGACGCGCTGGAGACGCAGCTGGCGGAGGTCCGGCGGATCGAACGGGACCTGCACGACGGGGCGCAGGCGCGCCGGGTGGCGATGGGCATGACGTTGGACGCGGCCGAACGACGGCTGGGGAGCGACCCGGAGGCGGTGCGGGCGCTGCTCACCGAGGCCCGCGAGTCCTCGTCGAAGGCGCTGGCCGAACTGCGCGACCTGGTCCGCGGCATCCATCCGCCGGTCCTCGCCGACCGCGGCCTCGGCGATGCCGTACGCTCCCTGGCCATGCTCAGCCCGCTCACCACCGAGGTCCGCGTGGACCTGCCGGCCAGGCCCGCGCCGCCGGTGGAGTCCGCCGCGTACTTCGCCGTGTCGGAGGTGCTGACCAACGCGGTCAAGCACGCGGGCGCGCAGCGCGCGTGGATCGACGTGCGGTACGAGCACGGGGCGCTGCACGTCGACGTCACCGACGACGGGCGCGGCGGCGCCGACCTCGCGCGCGGCACCGGGCTGCGCGGCATCGAGCGCCGGCTCGCCGCCTTCGACGGCGTGCTGGCCGTCAGCAGCCCGCCGGGCGGGCCCACGATCGTCACCATGGAGCTGCCGTGCGCATTGTTCTGGCCGAAGACCACTTCCTCCTGAGGGACGGGCTGACCCGGCTGCTCCAGGCGTACGACCACGAGGTGGTGGCGGCCGTCGCGGACGGCCCCGAACTGCTGCGGGCACTGACCGAACTCGCCCCTGACGTGGCGATCGTCGACGTACGGCTGCCGCCCGACTTCACCGACGAGGGGCTGCGGGCCGCGGTGGCCGCCCGCCGGCAGGTGCCGGGGCTGCCGGTGCTGTTGCTCTCGCAGTACGTGGAGCCGCTGTACGCGCGCGAGTTGCTGGCCACCGGCTCCGCCGGGGTGGGTTACGTGCTCAAGGACCGGGTGACCCAGGGCGGCGAGTTCCTGGACAGCGTGCGGCGGGTGGCGGCGGGCGGTACGGCCATGGACCCGGAGGTGGTGGCGCAACTACTGGCCCGCAAGGCGCGCGACGACCGGTTCGGCAGCCTCACCGCGCGCGAGCGCGAAGTGCTCCAGTGCCTGGCGCAGGGCCGGTCCAACGCCGGCATAGCGGAAACGTTGTGCATCACGGAGAAGGCCGTCGCCAAACACATCGGCAACATCTTCACCAAGCTCGACCTGCCGCAGAGCGAGACGGACAACCGGCGGGTGCTGGCCGTACTGGCCTATGTGGACCGGTGAGTGCGGGGTGGGGCGGGGGCTGGTCCTGCTGGTGCGCGGGGTGGGCCGCCGGCCCTGCCTCGGCACTGGTTCGCCGTCCCGGCCCTGACGTGCCGTCGTACGGCTGACGTGCCGTCGTACGGCTGGCGTGCGAGGGCCGGCGCGCGGCGTTCGGCTGCGCCACGCTCCCGGCCCTCCGTACCGCAGTCGTACGGAGGGCCGGGACGTCAGCCGGCCGACCCGTCAGCCGGCCTGGGGCGTCAGCCCCTTCGCGCGTCAGCGCACCCCCAGCACCCGGTCCCGCAGCGCGGGGAAGTCGTGGCGGACGGCCGCCACCGTGGGCAGGTCCAGATCGACGGTGAGGACCGACTCGTCGGGGCCGGCCTCGCCGAGCACCGCGCCCCCCGGGGCGACGACGATGGAGTGGCCGGCCTGCGGCACGCCGCCGGTGGTGCCGGCCGAGCCGCAGGCGAGCACGTACGCCTGGTTCTCCACGGCGCGGGCGCGGGCCAGCAGCGTCCAGTGCTCGCGGCGGCGCTCCGGCCAGCCGGCGGGGATCACCAGGAGCTGGGCGCCGGCGTCCACCAGGAGCCGGAACAGCTCGGGGAAGCGCAGGTCGTAACAGGTCGCCAGGCCGATCGTGGCCGCCGGCAGCCCCACCGTGACCGGCTCGGTGCCGGCGCCCATCAGGACCGCTTCGCCCTGGTCGAAGCCGAACCGGTGGATCTTGCGGTAGCTGCGGACGAGGGTGCCCGACGGGTCGAAGACCAGCGAGGTGTTGTAGAGGGTGCTGCCGTCGTCGGTGGTCGGCTGGCCCTCGGCCGCCGGCGCCCGCTCGACGATCGAGCCCGCGTGCAACCAGGCACCGCACGCGCGGGCGGCGGCCGACAGCGCCTGCGCGGTCGGCCCGTCCAGCGGCTCAGCGGCGGACGCGAACTCCTGGTGGGCGAAGGCGCCCACGGTCCACAGCTCGGGGAGTACGAGGAGGTCGGCACCGGTTTGTCGGTGCGTGTCCCGTACGAGGGTGGCCGCTCGCTCGCGCCGAGAATCAACCGGCTCGTCCGGGTCCACACCCATCTGGATCAGTGAAGCGCGCACATTACCACCGCTCTCGACGATCGAGCTGTCCAACCGGGCCTACGATCAGTCTGGAAAGCACTGCCGGGGTGCCCGTGCGCAGCGTAACTTAACTGCCAAACAGCACCCAGCCCGCGTACGAACCGCCCGAGGGGTCCCGTGACCGTCCATCCCAGCCTGCAACCTGCCATCGATGCATGGACCCACTCCATCGAAGCGATATCCGAGTTGGTGACACCGCTCGTCGAGGGTGAGTGGAACCGGGCCACCGATTGCCCGGGGTGGTCGGTGCGCGACGTCGTCTCGCACGTGATCGGTTTCGAGTGCGAACTGCTCGGCGACCCGCGCCCGATCCACAGCCTGCCCCGCGACCTGTACCACGTCACCAGCGAGTTCGCCCGCTACGTGGAGGTCCAGGTGGACGTCAGGCGCTGCCACACCGCGCCGGAAATGACGTCCGAACTGGAGTACACGATCATTCGTCGCTCGCGCCAACTGCGCAACGAGACGCGTGACCCGGAGACCGTCATCCGCGGCCCGCTCGGCGAGCACACCCTCTCCCGCACCCTGACCACCCGGGTCCTCGACGTGTGGGTGCACGAACAGGACCTGCGCCGGGCGCTCGGCAAGCCCGGCAACCTGGACTCGCCCGGCGCGGTCATCACCCGCGACGTGTTCCTGAAGGCGCTGCCCGGCGTGGTGGCGAAGAAGGCGCAGGCGCCCGCCAACTCGGCCGTGGTCGTCGACGTGACGGGCCCGCTGGAGTTCATGCGCACGGTGCGGGTGGACGCCGAGGGCAACGGCAAGCTCGATGCGAGCGTGTCGCTCGGCCCCGCGGTCACGCTCTCCCTGGACTGGGAGACCTATCTGCGCCGCGCGGCCGGCCGCGCCCGCCCGGAAGCGCTGGCCGACAAGGTGAAGATCGACGGCGACCGCCCGCTGGCCGAGGCGATCCTCGCCAACTTCGCGGTCACGCCGTAACGTTTCGCGACCGCGGTGTGACGGCCCGCGCCGGAGTGGCCGTACGCGCCGGTGGGGTGGGGTTGCCCGACTGGCCCGACTGACCGGGGTGGCCCCCGGGTTGGCGTGGGTGGGTGTGGGCTGGCGTGGGTGGGTGCGATGCGACGTGAGTTGGCGCGGGTTGGCGCGGGTGCGTGTACGTGGCGGTGGGTGGTGGTGCGCGGGCGTGGGGTGATGTGGGTGGTGGATGGGTTGGTGGTGGGGGGTGGCATCGGGTTGGTGCAGGGTTGGTCGCTGGGCGACTGTGAAGTGGCTGGCCGCTGGTGGTGGGTGGCGGTGGGGCGGACATGGAGTGACCGTTGTCCACGGGGTGGACGGTTCGGTACGGAAGTTGCGGAGGTCCGCGGGGCGAAACGCGGCCGGGGCGGGAGTTACGAGGGCCCGCAGGGTGTGACGCGGCCGGGCGGGAGTTGCGGAGCCCGCAGGGTGTGACGCGGTCAGGACGGGGATTGCGGAGACCCGCGGGGCGTAACGCGGTCGGGGCGGCGGGGCCGTCGTCGACCGCGCCGCCCCGTGGGTGGGCCGCTCACACCGCGTGGGCCACCGGCTGGCCGCGCCGGCTAGGCCGGCACGTGCACCGCCTCCACCCGGCTGGCGATCACGTGCTCGCGCTCGCGGCGGTGGGCCCGGGCGCGGAGCCTGAGCATCTGCGACAGGCCGACAGCCTGGAGGACGAAGACCGAGGCGAAGGCGGCCCGGTAGTTGTTGCCGGTCGCGTCCAGCAGCACACCGATGGCGAACAGCGTGGTCATCGAGGCGATGAAGCCGCCCATGTTGACGATGCCGGACGCGGTGCCGAGCCGCTCGGGCGGGTTGGCCGGGCGGGCGAAGTCGAAGCCGATCATCGACGCCGGGCCACAGGCCCCGAGCACCACGCACAGCGCGACCAGCAGCGCGATCGGCGCGTGCCGCTCCGGCCAGGCCAGTACGGAGCCCCAGAGCACGGCGGTGGCGGCGATGGTGCCGAGTGCGATGGGCGCGCGGGCCGCGTGGTGGCGGGCGATGACCTGGCCGTAGACGAGGCCGATCGCCATGTTCGAGAGCACCACCAGGGTCAGCAGTTCGCCCGCCTGCGCGCGGGACAGCCCCTCCGCCTCAACCAGGAACGGCATCCCCCACAGCAGCAGGAAGACCATCGCGGGGAACTGGGTGGTGAAGTGCGTCCACATGCCGAGCCTGGTGCCGGGCTCGCGCCAGGACGAGGCGATCTGCTGCCGGACGAAGCCCTTGCCGACGTGCGGGTGCGGCGCCGGCTCGTGGCCCTCGGGGTGGTCGCGCAGGAACAGCACCACCAGGACCAGCACGAACGCGCCGCCGGCCGCACTGCTGGCGAACGTGACCGTCCACCCCCAGGTGTGCAGCAGCCGGGCCAACAGCAGCGTCGAGATCAGATTGCCCGCCATCCCGATCAACGCGGCGACCTGCGCGATCAGCGGTCCGCGGCGGGCCGGGAACCAGCGCGAGCCCAGCCGCAGCACCGCGATGAACGTCATCGCATCACCACAGCCGAGCAGCGCCCTGGAGGCGAGCGCCATGCCGTACGAGTGGGAGAGGGCGAAGCCGAACTGGCCGGTGGTGAACAGCACCACGCCCAGCAGCAGCACCTTCTTCGTGCCGAGCCGGTCCACCAGCAGGCCGACGGGGATCTGCATGCCGGCGTAGACCAGCAGTTGCAGGATGGAGAAGGTGGACAGGGCGGACGCGTTGATGTGGAAGCGGTCGGCGGCGTCCAGGCCGGCCACGCCCAGGCTGGTGCGGTACGTGATGGCGACGAAGTAGACGGCGACGCCCAGGCCCCAGACGGCCACCGCGCGGCGCCCGCCGGGCGGGTCGCCGGGCAGCGCGGGGCCGCCGCCACCGCCGGGGCCGCTGGAACCGCCGGTCTCGCCCGACCCGCCGGGCCCGCTGGAACCACCCGTTTCGCCCGATCCGCCGGGGCCGCCCCCGGCCCGTATCTCTCCCGGGGCGCTCACCTCTCCTCACCCCGGGCCAGGTGGCGCACCCAGCTCACGTGGTGGTGCACGGCGTCCGCCGCGGCGTCCGCGTCCCCGGCGCGCAGCGCGGCCAGGATCTCGGCGTGCTCGCTGATGTTCTTGGCGATCCGGTCCGGGTGGGCGTGCATCACGGCCGCGCCCATCCGCAGTTGGCGGTCGCGCAACTGGTCGTAGAGGCGGTCCAGGATCTGGTTGCCGGCGCTGCGGACGATCTCGGCGTGGAAGCAGCGGTCGCTGATCGCGAGGGCCGCGAGGTCGCCGGCCGCCGCCTGGGCGCGCTGCTGGTCCAGGAGTTCTTCGAGCCTGGCGATCAGTTCGGGGCGGGCCGGCACCGCCTTGCGCGCGGCGTGCTGCTCGACCAGCAGCCGGGTCTCCACCACGTCGCCGATCTCCTGCGCGGAGACCGGCAGCACCAGGGCGCCCTTCTTCGGATAGAGCCGGATCAGCCCCTCCACCTCCAGCCTCAGCAGGGCCTCGCGGACAGGGGTGCGGGAGACGCCGACGGCGTCGGCGAGGTCGCCCTCGGTGAGCAGGGTGCCGCCCTCGTAGCGACGCTCAAGCACGGCTTGCTTTACGAATGCATACACCCGGTCGGCGGCCGAGCCGGTGCCGGGAGCGACGGCGGGGGCGGCACTTTTGACGGGCGGCGCGGCAGCGGGTTCGGCGGCGGTCCTGACGGTAGGCGGAACGGCGGGAGCGGTCGATGCAGGGGCCATGCACACAGGATAGATACAACAGAAATGCCTGCGTAGGGCGCGTCCGGCATGCGGACGGCGCCGGCGTACACCGGGCGTGCGGGCTCCGCCGCGGCTGCGGTGCGCAAGCGGCCAGCGAGGCCGCTGGGGCCGCTCAGCAGGGCCTCGCATGCTTACCTCGCGGTGCGTGGGCACCAGGAAGTCGGTACTTGGCAACCGTGCGGGCCCGCGCCACGATGAAGTCACACCCGGGGGAATTCCGGCGGTGACGCCGCCCGGGTCGGGGGGCACGCCTCCCGCTTCCCGTGCTCGGCCGCAGATCCGGAATGCGGCACCGCGGGCCGATCGCCCGCCCGTCCCACCCACTCGCCGGCCGGCGCCCGCCGCCGGTCCGCGGCGCGCGCACGACCGTACGCCGCCGCAGTCATTCCCTGGAGAAAACCTGTGAACGCACAGTCCCCCGACACCACACGGTCCCCCGGCACCGCACAGCCAGCCGTCACCGTGCTCGGCCTCGGCACCATGGGCCGGGCGCTGGCCACCGCGTTCGTCGCCGGCGGCCGGCGCACCACCGTCTGGAACCGCACCCCGGGCAAGGCCGCCGAGCTCGTCGCGGCCGGCGCCACCGAGGCCGCCGACCCGGCCACCGCGATCGAGGCCAGCGACCTGGTCGTGGTCTGCCTGTTCGACAAGGACTCGGTGCGCGAGGCGCTCGCCCCGCACGTCGCGTCGCTGGCCGGCCGCACCGTCGCCATGCTCACCACGTTCACGCCGGCCGACGCGCGGGAGATCGCCGGCTGGGTCGGCGAGCACCAGGCCGGCTATCTGGGCGCCGCGCTGATGGCCATACCGACGATGATCGGCCAGCCCGAGGCGCAGTTCTTCTACAGCGGCCCCGAGCACCTCTTCGACGCCCACCGCGAGACGCTGTCCCTGCTGGGCACGAGCGCCCATGTGGGCGTCGAGGTCGGCACGTCGGCGCTGTACGAGACGTCGCTGCTCACCGGCATGTACGCGATGTTCTTCGGCTTCTACCACGGGGCCGCGCTGATCCGCACCGGCGGCGTGGCCGCCAAGGAGTTCGCCGCGCTCGCCGGCCCGTGGATCAGGGCCATGACCGGCTCGCTCGACCACGCCGCCGACTTCATCGACAAGGGCGACTACACCACCGACGTACAGAGCCTGCTCTTCAACCGGTCCGCCCTCGACCACATCACGCACGTCAGCGACGACCAGGGCATCAGTCCCGAACTCCCGGCGCTGCTCCGTGAGTTCATGGACCGCCAGATCCGGGCCGGGCACGGCGCGGACAGCGCCACGCGCGCGTACGAGAGCATCGCCAGGCCGCAGCAGGGGTGAGCCGGGGCGGGGGCCGGCCGGCGGCACACCGCGCCGGCCCCGGGCGGCCCACCCCCACAGGCTCAGCCACCCGCAGGCTCAGCCACCCCCACCCGGTAGCACGCGCAGCGCGCGGTCGAAGGCCGAGTCCCTGCGGTGGGCGAACTCCTCCTCGGTGAAGACCGGTTCCGCCAGGTGCGGCGGGATGCCGGGGCCGTCGAAGGTCTGGCCCGAGCGGGTGCGGAACTCCTCGTTCGGCACGTCGAACCGCCAGCCGCCGGGCAGGCCGCGCTCCAGCGTGTCGGAGAAGACGCCCTGGGTGTGCTCGCCGATCCGCACGGTCGTCCCCGGCCGCTCCAACAGGGCCTGGGTGAACGTCTCCCCGGCACTGATCGTGGACCCGCCGGTGAGCACCGCGATCGGCCCGGTGTAGCGGGGGCCGCTGGCGGGTGTGACGTACAGCGGCTGCGGCGCGGTGAAGCGGGTCGGGTCCGCGGGGTCGTTGCGGGCCCGCTTGGCGTACGCGAGGTGGGGCCGGTCGGTGAGCCGGGCCGCGAGGTCGAGCCCGAAGGAGTCGGCGCCGCCGCCGTTGACCCGCAGGTCGATGACGAGCCCGCGCAGCTTCCGGGTCCGCTCGGCCGTGAAGACCGCGTCCAGGGCGGCGTCGAGGGCGGCCTTGTTCGCCTCGTACGTCGGCGTCTTCGCGTACCCGAGGAACGCCACGACCCGCAGATAGCCCCGGCCGCCGGGCAGGTCCGCGTAGCCGATGAGGCCGTTCGCGTACTTCTGCAACGGCCGGCCGCCCAGGTCGCGGTCCTCGATGTACGCGGTGGTGCGGGCGTCCAGGGCCTCGTCGGGCATGGTGGTGCCGGGCCGCAGCCCCTGGAAGCTGCCGCTGGCGCCGGCGTCGATCGACACGTGCGCGTCGTGCAGCGGCTGCACCATCTCGCGGAAGAGCGCGAAGAGTTCGTCCCGGCCGGTGTCCGGGTGCACGCGCGGCCGGTACGCGTCCCGCACGGCCCGCCAGTCGACGCCCTTGGCGGCGAAGAACGGATAGTTCTCCGCGAAGGTGTGCCAGAAGACGTCGAAGCTGCGCACCGGGTCGAAGGGTTCGGGCCCGGCGTCCGGGTCGCAGTCCGCGGGCAGTGCGGCGATCCGGTGCAGCCCGCGGTCCCCCGGCGAGCCGTCCACGTGCAGCGCGAGCCGGTCGGGGCCGCCGGCCCTGCGGAGCGAGAAGGTGCGCCCGTTCTCCTTCGTGTAACTCCGCACCCCGCCGCTCTCCCCGGTGTGCCGGGCCGTATCGCCGGGCAGACAGCTCACGGCCGTCGTCTGGTACTCCCGCACGGCCCCGCCGCGCACCGTGAGGACCGTGCCGTAGCCGTCCGTCCGCCACACGCCGTCCCAGGACCGCGCGCCGCCGCCGGCCCCCTGCTCGGCCCTGCCGCCCTCCCGCCCCGCCGCCCCGGCCGTCGCCGCCGGCGCCAGCAGCCCGCCGGCGACCGCCAGCACGGCCGCCACCGCCACACCCCGCCCCAGCCCGCCGTGCCCGGCCCCGCTCCGTCGCATCTCCCGTGCCCCTCTCGCTCCCTCGTCGTACGGCACCCATGCTGGCCGCCGGCACCCGGCCGCGGCCAGCCGTCCAGCAGGTGGGGCGGGGGTGGTGACAGGTCCACCCTGCGGGGTGGGGACTGCCGTTGGGGGTTGTGGTCCGGGGACGCTGTCTGGGGTTGCTGTCGGAGCTGGCGCAGGCGGTGTTGCGGGCGCCGTGAGAGAGGTGCTGTCGGGGAGTTGCGGGCGCTGTTGGGGAGTTGGGGGGGGGGGGGGCGCCCCCCGCGGGGGGGGGGGGGGGCGGCGCCGCCCCGAGCGCCCGGTTCCCGCCATCCCCCGGTCGGTTCGCCGTAACCCCTATCCGTTAAGTCGAAGATTTTCGCGGGGAGTTGGCGGATGCGTAGATCGATTGGTGCCGATGGGTGGACACACCGGGTGGCAAAGCGGCCGAACCTCGCTCGTACCGGCGGCGGTTGACATACGACGGAGCTACCGCCGGTGAGGTACGCATGAGATCAGCCGCATGACCGATGCGGTCCGCGTGGCCAGGCCCGTAACGTGTTGGCCCCGCGTTCTTTTCAGGGCGGGCAACGGATCGGGTGCGCCCGCCACGCATCGGCTCCGTTGATTCTCCGGCCAAGTGGGGACACGTCGCCCCTCGCCGGCCGGGGACGCGTTGAGGGTCCTGGCTACGCCTGCCGGGACCCTCAGTGCATTCCGGAGCCGCCCCGGCCTTCCGCGCCGGCCCCTCGCCGCCCGGGCCTCACCTTGTGCCGGGTCTCACCTTGCGCCGCGCCCCACTTCGCGCCGGGCCTCACTTTGCACCGCGCCCCTCGCACGCCGCCCCGGCCCGGCTGGAGCCCCGCTGGGGAAGGGGCGGCGGTGTGGGGTGTCATGCGGCGGGTGCGCCTCGGTGTCGGGGCAGGGGTGAACACGGGGCCCGCGTGGTGGCGCGGGCGCGCACACGTGTCGACGGTGCGCCGGTCGGTCCTCGCTCCCTACTCCCGGCCCAGCAGGGGCTCTGCCCCGGTCGCCCGAGCCGGCGCCCGCACGCCGTCCGGCACCGGGAAGCGGAGGCCGTCGGCGTCGGCCGTCCACTCGATCCCGCCGCCCACGGGCCGGAGAAACGCAATACGTTTTCCCTCGACTTCGGGATCGAACAGGAGATCTTCCACTCCATGGACCGACTGGAGCACGCCGATCCGTTCGGTGCACGGATCGTAGACGTGCTCACCGGGTCGGGGTCGACGGTATCCGGAATCACTCACTCTGGCGTTCATGCGTCCCCTCTCGCATTCTCTTCGCAGTCGTAAGGAGGTTCGATTGCGTTCTCGGGTCGGGTTCGCCATGTGGTCGGTATTCCCCGTCCGGAACAACTTCCTTCGAACGCACGCTGAATTGCGGGGTGCATTCGGTCGCGCGGGGAATTTCCCGCCACCCCTGCGCCCCGTACGCCCAACTCGCAACGCCGAGCCCTCAACACCCCTTTGACCAGCCAACTTGTGCGCTGGCCAAGGTGTCCCGGGTGCTCGACCGCCCCCTCCCGCGTGACGGATAAACGGCCGTCGGGTGGGGAAGTGGTGCGCGGCCAATTAAGAGGGGCGGAAATGGCCAGGATATGCGGACCGGGCGATCGGCTATGGGGGAGGTACGGGGCGTGGTACGCGGAGCGGAAGGCGATGGGGCTCGCGCCGGCGAGCGGGGAGCGACCCTTTCGGGACGCGCGGAGGGTGCGCGGGAGAGCTGAATTCCCGCCCCGTTCGGCGCGGCCCCGCCCCGCGCGGCCCCATTCCGTACCGCCTCGTTTCGCGCGGCCCCGTGTCGCGCGGCTGTTCCCCGCCGCCCCGTTTCGTACGCGCCGCTTCGTGCGCCCCGTACCGCATCCATCCCACTCACCCCTCCCCTCAGCGGGCCCGCCACGTGGGGGAGGGGCTGCGGTGGTCGCTGGGGCGGGTGCCGTGTAGGCGCTTGAATGCGGCGCTGAGGGCGAAGGCGTGGGCGTAGCCGACCTTCTTGGCGATGGCGGCGACCGTCTGGTCGGTCTCCCTGAGGAGGTCGGTGGCGAGCGCCACGCGCCAACCCGCCAGGTAGGACATGGGCGGTTCGCCGACCGCCGCGGTGAACCTGCGGGCCAGCGCCGCGCGTGAGACACCCACCTCGGCCGCGAGCCCCGCCACCGTCCACGGCCGCGCCGGCGCATCGTGCAGCAGCCGCAGCGCGGGGCCGACGACCGGGTCGTCCAGGGCGCGGCACCAGGCGGGTGCGTCCGCGTCCGGATGGTCGAACCAGTGCCGCAGCGCCGAGACCAACATCAGGTCCAACATCCGGTCGAGCACCAACTGTTGCCCCGGCCGCTCCTTGCCGATCTCATCGGCCACCGTCTGCACCGTCGGGTACGGGCTGTCGTCCAGCGGCACCACCAGCACCGGGGGCAGCGCCCGCAACAGGCGCTCGCTGAGCTCGCCACGCCGCTCGAAGGCGCCGCTGAGCAGCACGGCCGGGGTGTCGTCCGAGGTGGGGCCGGACCCGCCGTCCGAGGCAGGGGCGGCCCCGCCGTTCGGAGCGCCGCCGGGACCACCGTCCGCAACACCCGGAACACCCGGAACACCGCTCGGCGCGCGACCGGAAACGCCACCCGCCGCGCCCCCGGCCCCGGCCCCGGACCCGCCCGCGGACCCGCCCTCCGGCGCTTCGCCCCCCGCCCCCGAACAGTAATCAGCGCTGGTCACGACCAGGGTGGGGGCGGTCGCCGGGTCGTCGGCGACCACGTACGGCGCGGCGCCCCGTACGACGGCGACCTCCCCCACGCCGATCGCCACCGGCGGCTGCCCGTCGGGGACGATCCACGCCCGGCCGCGCACCATCGTGGCCAGGGTCAGCGGCGCCCCGCTGGCCATCCGCAGCGCCCACGGCGGTCGCATGACCGCCCGCCGGAACACGGCGCCGTGCGCCCGTACCTCCGCCAACAGCTCCGATACGGCATCCATGCGCGCAGTGTAGGCACCGAGCGAGACGCCTGAATATCAAAGAGAGCTTTCTATCTATGGATGCGCTCACCCGTCGCGGCTTGACTGACGTCATGCCTGAACAACCCACTCCACACCAGCCCGTGCGCTCCGACTCTGCCCGGACAGCCCCCCCCGCCCAGCCGGCCACCCCCAGCCAGACAGCCGCCCCCGCCCAGACAACGGCCCCTGCCCAACCGGCCACCCCTGGCCACGAGTCCCCCGAAGCGGACCGGCCCGTCCTCGTGACCGGCGCCACCGGCAAGTCCGGCCGCCGAGTGGTGGCCCGGCTGCGGGCCCGCGGTGTGCCGGTGCGGGCGGCGGCGCGGCACGGGGAATTCCCCTTCGACTGGTCCGACCGCACCACCTGGGACGCGGCCCTTGCCGGCGTACGGGCCGTCTACGTCGTCCAGTTGGACGGCACGAAGCTGGTCCGCCCCTTCGTGGAGCGGGCGGTGGCGCACGGGGCGCGGCGTCTCGTCCTGGCCTCCGGGCGCGGCATCGACGACCCGAACTACGCACAGGACAGCGCCGGCGTGCTCGACGGCATCCTGGACAGCGAGGCGGCGGTGCGCGAGAGCGGCGTGGCGTGGACGATCAGCCGCCCCGGCTGGTTCGCGCAGAACTTCAGCGAGGGCTTCTTCGCCGACGCCGTCCGCGCCGGTGAACTGCGACTGCCCGGCGGCGACGGCGCGGCCAGCTTCGTGGACGCCGATGACATCGCCGCGGTGGTGGCCGCGGCCCTGACGGAAGACCGGCACGCGGGCCAGACGTACGAGCTCTCCGGCCCCGCGGCCCTGACCCTGCACGAGGTGGCCGCCACCATCTCCGAGGCCGCCGGCCGCATCGTCCGCTACACGCCGGTCACCGTCGACGCCTACGTCGCCGAACTCGTCGCCCAGGGCCTACCGCCCGCGGACGCGGAAGCCTTCGCGCACGTCATCGCGCCCTTGCGCAACGGCACCGACGCCTACCTCTCCGACGGCGTGCAACGTGCGCTGGGCCGCCCGGCCCGATCCTTCGCGGAGTTCGCCAAGTCGACGGCAGCGAACGGCGGCTGGACCGCCTGACCGCCACGACCCCGGTGCGTACGGCTGACCACACGGCCGTCCCCGAGCCGTACGCACCGGCCCCGCCCCGACCAAGCCCGCCCCACCCCGCGCTGCACGCACTCCCCCCAGTCACGCACTCATCCCCCTCACGCACCCGCACCCCACCGCCGCCCCGTCCCCAGATGCCATACGCGCACCTCACCCCCCGCCTCCTGCGCATACCCGAACTGCTCCTGAGCGGGCCGCCCCCGCGCGCACCACCACTCCCAGAGGCCCTCAACCTTCCCCCAGAGGTCGGCCCCACCGCCGTACGCGACCTCCGCGCCGTCACCACCGCTCAGCGGCGCGCGGGCCCAACTTCCGTCGGGGGTGTGGAGTTGGAGGGCGAGGGGCTGGTCGTCGGCGTGGTGGTAGGTGAGCTGGGCGTCGGGCAGCTCCAGGGCGAGCAGGAGC
The DNA here is from genome assembly GCF_040240285.1 of Streptomyces sp. HSW2009. Lineage (NCBI taxonomy): Bacteria > Bacillati > Actinomycetota > Actinomycetes > Kitasatosporales > Streptomycetaceae > Streptomyces > Streptomyces sp. HSW2009. Next base: position 19,420 of record NZ_JBEHZD010000032.1, read on the forward strand.
CGGAAGGGGTAGTGGGCGCGGATGTCTGCCGCGCTGACCGCGGTGGGCCGTGTCCCGACAGCGGCGGCGTACGGGACGTGCGGCTCGGGCGCCGGATAGGCGTGGGCGTCGCCGCGGGCGGCCATGAAGCGCCCCGAGGTCTCCGCGAACCGCCCGCGCGCACGCCCCGCCCCGTCCACGCACACCCGCACGAGCCCGCCCTCAATGCCGAAGTCGACGTCGGCGAGGATCACCGCGTCGGGCGCGGCCTGCTCGATCCAGGCCGCCGGGAGCCGCCGGGGCACGGAGCAGGTGGCGATGATCCGCTCGAACCGCCGGCCCGACGGATGCCAGGACCGCCCGTCGCCGGCCGCGAGGTCCGGCGCGTACCCGAGCCCCGCGAGCCGCCCGCGGGCGCTGGCGATCAGACCCGGGTCGATGTCGACGGAGTGCACGAGCCGATCACCGAGCCGCGCACAGAGCAGCGCCGCGTTGTACCCGGTCCCGGTCCCCACCTCCAACACCCGCTGCCCGTCCACCACCCGCAACTCCTCCAACATGCCGGCCATCAAGCTGGGCAAGGTGCTCGAAGAGGTGGGCACACCGGTCCAGGTCCCACCACCAACCTGCTCGGCCGTACTCGGGTCGAGCGCGGTGACGAGAGTGACGTCGCGATATACCTGCGCCAACGCGTCTGCCCCAGTGATCTCTTGACCCCGCCAGACGGCGACCCCCCGCTCATCGGTCTCCATCTCGTACCACCGAGGAACGAATACGTGCCGCGGCACCACGCCAAACGCCTCGGCCCACTCATCGGACCGAATGGCCCCAGCTTGCCGAAGGTGCTCGACTAGGGCGGTGAGGTGGGGGTGGGTGGGGCGTGGGGAGGTCATGGGGAGGGTGTCCTGGGGAGTTGGGGCGGCGGATTGCTGTTTCCGGGGCGGGTGCATACGGGCCTCACGTCGATCCAGGTGGATCGGTGGTGCGTCAGGCCACGGTCGCTCGGCCGATGAGAGTCCCGATGTGACCTCGCTCAGGGGCTTCCCATACGCGCACTTCTGCTTCCTGGAATCCGGCTCTGAGCAAGAGGCTTTGCCATTTTCGGGGTGTGTAGCTGTAGCGGTAGGTGTAGAGCGCCCTGCCTGCGAAACCTCCCTTGTACATTCCCTGTGGGCCGTACGCGCCGGGGATGGGCGGCGGTTGGGAGAAGACCAGAACGCCTCCCGGATTCAAATGGGAGGCGATCAGGGGGAGCAGCTTGACCGGATCGGTGAACCAGACGGCACCGAACACCGAATAAACGGCGTCGAACGTCTCTGGCGCCTCCGTCAGGTACGCGAGGACTTCCGCACACACGAACTCCACTCCCAGGGGCCCCCACCGTTCCGTCGTTTGGGCCACCATGACGGGCGACAGGTCCACGCCTTTGGCCTTGACCCCCAGTCCGGCAAGATGCGCCAATGCACGTCCCGTGCCACATCCGACTTCCAAAACAGACCGCGCTGCGCCGAGGAGTTCGGGCCCTGGGCCGTGCCCCGTGTATTGGGTCCATCTGAAGGTGGGATCGGATGCGTACACGTCTTGCCGTGTGCTGTGGGCGTAGGTGTCCCACAGCTCGCGTTCGGCTTCGATGTCGTGCCGGGCGGCCAAATCGGATCGTCCTTTACGGGGGAGGGCTTTGACTCGGGATGGATGCGAGGGTGCGGGGGTGCGGCCCCCCCCCGCCGGCTGGGGGCGGAGGCCGTCGCGGGTGTTCTAGTGGCTATCGGGCACCTTGTCGTCGCACGGCGAGCACTCGGGTTCGTCGGCCGCCCACAACTCGTCATCCACGGCGAACCCACTCGCGCGGATCAGCTCGGCCGTGCGTGCCACCACGCCGTCCCGGCGCCGCTCGATCAACGGAGCGTGGTGCTTGTACCGGCCGTCGTTGTACGCGTCGCAGAGCGCGAAGTACAGGGGTGTGTCGAGGATGAGCTGGTGCACCCCGATGTCCACGGTGTACCCGACCCCCATGTCGACACCGGGGTTCTCCATTGCGGTGACGATGTAGGCAATGCCCTGACCTAGGACGCGTTCAGCGAGACTACGCACGGCCACGCTGTCCCGGAGGAGCAGGCGGACTTCCCGTTCCCACAGATCGGTCACCCCGACGTCGGCCACGAGGTGGGGGACGTGCTCTTGCAACGCGTTCAGAATCGTGCGCGGATCGCGCGTCCGCGCCTGGACTGCTGTGCTCATCGTGCGAATCCTCCTGATGCATGGAGTGGGCGCTGGGTGGAATGGCTGAGGAACCGTCAAACATCGCTGCCGGCGATGCGGTCGGCTGTGGTGGTGCAGGGTTTCTCTGCGCCGTTTGCAAAACTGCCGCATCCGCGGTTCCTGGGACCCTTGCGACCATTCTCCGGCCGATGGTGACGGTCGCTAGTTCCTTTCTCCTTGTGGCAAGAAGTCGTCTCGGATTCCCTCCACGAGCGCCCTCATCTCCTGGCCGTAGGCGGCGACCTCGGCGAACCTCTCGAAAGTTTCGGTGTAGACCTGTACATCCTTCGGGTCGCGTGTGGAGAGCTCCGAATGGAACGTCTCCACGATCACGAGCCGAGCATCGTGGAGGCTGAAGCAAGTCATGGGGAAATCAGGCTTCCGGCCCGTCTGGGGAACAACGCCGAGACGGACGTTGGGAAGTCGGGAAAGCGACAGGAGCCGTTCGAGCTGTAGTGCCATGATGACCGGTGTTCCGATCTCCCAGCGCAGGACGTGCTCGCAGATCAGGAAGTGGAACGAATGGCCCGACTCGTGCAATGCGGCCTGGCGTTCAAGCCGGGCCGAGACGGTCTTGACCAGCGTCTCTGGCGGCAGCGCAGGAGGCAGGCTGAAGACGGCCGACGCGTATTCGGGAGTTTGCAGCAGCCCGGGGACGAGCTGCCCCTGGAACAGTCTGAGCGTCTGAGTGCTGGCCTCGATGGCCCGGATCGTCCGCTGGTGCTCCCACAGGCCCATCCGTCGCAGAACGCGCCACGCGGTCTCCTCAGTCGCCGCTGCCCGTGCGGCGGTGAGGAACTGTTCCTTCGCCTCACCGGAGATCCCCAGGGCCGTCAGAATGAGGTCAACGTCCTGGACGGTCGGCCTGACCTTGCCGTTCTCAATCTTCGAGAGTTTGCTCGCAGACATGGAAGCCCCGCGGGCCACCGCGTCCCCCGTGCTACCGGAGGCATGACGCAGGGCCCGCAGGGCCGTCCCCATCGAATCGGTCAGTGGTGGCGCTCCCAGTAGTCCGCGAACGGCACGGTCGCGGCCACGGCACGGTCGCGGTGGCCCTGGTACGCGGCGAGGGCGTCGGGCGGCAGTAGTTCGCCGCCGATGAACGCCCCGGCCGCGGTGTAGTGCATGCGGTAGACGTCCCGGTCGTCGAAGAGCCAGAAGTCGTGGTCGGGGAGTTCCGGCGCCGTCTGTTCCGACCGGTCGATGATGCCGATGGATTCGCCCGCGGTGATGTTGCCGGGGTACGCGGACAGTTCGTACCTGAGGTAGTCCGTCAGCGGCGAGCTGAGCACGTGGACGCGCGCGACCTGCTTGCCCTTGTCGGTCATCGAGCGCACCCAGGGGTTGTCCGCCCACTCCGGGCCCATGTCCGCGCCGGCCAGGAACCGCGCGATTTCCTCCCGCTCCTCCTCGACGTCGTACGCGTCCAACGTCTCCAACCGGAACGCGGTCCGCTCGAAGTCCTCGAAGAGACGCCCGAACTCCTCACCGGCGAGCATGGATCTCCTTCTGTGTTGCAGGGGGGGGAGGGGCGACGGCTGTCGCCCGCTCACCGGCCCAACCGTCGCCCCCACGCCTCCCGGCCCCCGGCCGGCCCCCCATCCGTGGGTGGGGAGTCGGGGAGTAGGGGGCCGATGGGGGCCCAGCCCCAGTGGGTGAGGGTGTGGTGGGCCGGGTGGTTGGTGGTGTCGATGGTCGTTGTGGCCAGGGGGCCCGTTGCTCGGGTGAGGAGTTGGTCCACTAGGCGGGTGGCCACCCGGGTGCGGCGGTGGGTGGGGAGTACGCAGAGTTCGGCGATGGTGAAGACCGGGCTCGCGTACGTCAGTTCGTCGATCTCCGGCGGCAGGCCGTCGCGGAAGCCGGGGTGCCAGGCCCGGGCCCGGTCGGCCTGGTAGCCGTAGACGAAGCCGACCAGGGCCGGGGTGCTGGCGATGATCATGTCGAAGCCCGGTTCGCCCGTGTGGTCCTCGAACCGGTCGAGGAAGGCCCGCCGGTCGTACCGGCCCGCCGGGCGGTCGCGGTCCACCAGGCCGCTGCCGGCGAGCCCGCCGCCGAGGCGGTTGCCGGTGAGGCCGCCGCCCGCCGTTGACCCACTGCCCGTCAGCCCGCCGCCCGCCGGGCCCGCGCCGCTCGCGCTGCCGTCGGTCGGGGTGCGATCTGGTCGTTCTGGTGCTGGCGAGCCGTCCGGGGCCGGGGCGGGTAGTTCGCGGTACGTCGCGACGTAGAGGTCGGCGACCGCCTCCCGCTGCTGCTCGGCCTGCCATCTGGTCAACCGTCGTAGGAACACCTCGGCCACGCAGTCCTCCCCGTCCCTACCGCCCGTGTGCTGGCTGTGGTCCCCCGCCGCGTCCGGTGGCCCGGCGGGTCGTCGGCCCGTGGGCCGATCCGTCGGGTGCTGACGCCTGTTCGGCGGGGCGACCGACGGTGCCGGGCGCGTCGCGAACGCGCCGTGTGATGGGCCATATCGTGGCAGTGCCGGAGCGTTGGCGAAACACCCGGGGCGGGGCGGTCGTCCTCGCGCGCCCGGGGGCGTGCGCGTGGGCGGGGCGAGTGCTGCATCCGGTCCGCCGTGTTCCCCGTGGCGCGGGCGCGCGCCCCCCGCAGCCGCACTCCGCCCGATTCCCTTCCGCCGTTCCTCGGACCCGCCCCTCCATCCTTCGAAACCGTCTCCTCGTCCTTTGAACCCGTTCCCCTCGCTCCTATTTCTTCGGTGTCTCCGCGCCCCTCTTCTCCGCTCCCCTTCGGTGCTTCTTCCCGCTCCGCTTTTCTTCCCCCGGCCGACCGGGCCGACCGGGCGGACCGGGCCGACCGAGCGGGGCGGGTCCTCGGCGGGCGCTTGGTCGGGAGGCGGGGGTGGGTTCGGATAACGGACGGGAAGGGGAACGGCTTCCGGGCCCGGCAGTGGGGAACTCCTTCCGGGCTCTGGAGCGGGGGGCTACTCGGGCCCGGGGAGTGGGGAGCGACTTCCGGGCCCGGGGATGGAAGTGGAGTATCCGAATGGTCACCGGGAGTCATCCGCGCTGAACCTGGCGGTCACGGTTCGGGCGGGGTGCGGGGCGGATCGGCGGCGCGGACCATAGAAGTTTTAGACGACTATTGTTGAATCCCGAAGGTTGTCTATTTTGTTGACTTCGCAAGTTGTGGGCGTGTAGGTTTAGTGATCTATTGTGTGGTTACCACGGGGGCGGTCGCACGATTTTATATCGCGCAGTCGATGTGCGGCGTTCCGCGTGCGCCAATATCGACGGCCGTGAAAGTCGCGTATTGACAGCGAATTTACCCCTGGGTTTACCCCACGTCGAGAGTCCTTGCTCGACTCGCAGGGATTCCTAGCTGTTCAACGGGGTGAGAATGTCGACTTCTGGGACGATTGCTGCGGTTCCCGACCCGCCGGGCCGGCCGCCGCTACCAGATATCCCACGCGCGCAGTCCCAGGTGGTCGACGACGTCGACGACGCGCTGCGCCAGGTGCGGACCCTGATCGAGTCCGTGGTGACCAGGCACCAGGTCCGTACGCTCGATCAGTCGTTGCTGGTGACGACGGAGGACGCGGAGACCGCGGCGCAGGCGCTCGACCGGCTGGTCGCGCACGCCCAGTACTCGGTGTGCGTGCTCGTGCCGTCCCAGCCCACCGGGCTCAAGGCGGTGACCGGCGCGCTGGAGGGGCTGGCCGGCGACTGGACCGGGAGCGCGGTGCGGGTCCGCCTCATCTGTTCGCCCGAGGTCGCCGTGGCGCACCGGCTCGCGGACTTCGAGGGCGTCGGCAAGGAGAGCGGGTCCGTACAGGTGCGCCTTGCGGGGGAGTCGCAGCGCGGACTCGTCATTATCGACAACCGGGTGGCGCTGGTGCGCTCCGATCCCGATTCGGGCGACAAGCAGGCATCGCTGGTGCGTGCTCCGGTCGTGGTGCGGGCACTCCACGACATGTTTATGAGTAGCTGGCGGCGGTCCATACCGCTCGCCGAATACGAGCGGATAAGCGAGTACCTGCGCGGCGGCTCCGGCACACGCATCCTGCGTTTTCTCTACGAGGGTTATACCGATGAGGCAGCGGCTCGGGAATTGTCGGTTTCCGTACGCACCTACCGGCGTCGGGTCGCCGAAATCATGCGGGCGCTCGGGGCCACTTCCCGATTTCAGGCCGGTGTCTACACCCTGAAGATGGGACTGCTGTAGGACCCGTCACAGTCCCTGCCCCGGAGGGCCGTCACGTGCAGCGTGGCGGCCCTCCGGGGCATTCTGTTCCATTGCTGTGGTGCAACCTGTACCGCTTTTTTGGTGCAGCCTGTTCCGGTTATGCGGGGCATCGTGCGCCGCTTTTGTGGGGCGGCTTGTACCGCAGTTCGGGGTCGAGACATCAACTTGCCACCACTTATCCGCGGCCTACCCGAACCGTGTTTAGCCGCTGGCATCTTGTGGACTCCACGTTGTGTCACGAGCAGTGCCCGACCTAGCGTGAAGCCACCGCGGGAACAGACGTCGATCGGGCTCATCCGGAAGCCAGGTCCCACCCGCTGCGGGCCTTGGTCAGGCCCATCGAGCCCACACCGCCAACCACACCCGGCAGCACGCCGCAACGATGCGGTCCGCAGGGGGCGGAGGGCGCCGTACGCACTGTCCACACGTCACCGTCCGAACGCCACCTTCGGAGCGGCGCGCGTCCTTCGCGCTGCCGTCCACGACCTCACGACGCACATGATTACGGGGGAGTTTCATGCATCTGTCGTCGCCAGTACGGGACCGAATACCGTCCCAGCGGGCCGCCGTCGGTACCGCTGGGAAGCACGCCGACAGCGCCTCCGGGCGGGGCACGCGGCCCCGCATCTGGGGCCGTCCGCCCTATGGCTACCGTGCCGTGGCGGGCCCGGAGGGGACCGGGCTGCGCCTCGTACCGGACGAGCGGACCGCACCGGTCGTCCGGCGCATCTTCGACGAGTACCTGGAGGATCGCGGCCTCCAGGTCATCGCCGAGGGCCTGACCGCCGACGAGGTGCCGAGCCCGGGCTCGCACGGCCCGCGCACCGGGGACGGCGTCGCCGCCTGGTCCAAGAGCGCGGTCCGCGCCATCCTGGTCAACCCGCGCTACGCGGGGCACGCGGCGGCCGGTAGCTGCGGCAAAGGCGCGGCGGTCTGCACGCCGGTGCTGCCCAGCGAGGTCTTCGAGCGGGTACGGGACCGCTTCGACGCCCGCCGCACCACCAAGACCGAGACGGACCCGGGCAGCGCAGCGGCCCGCGCGTACGCGCTGCGCGGCATGGTGCGTTGCGCCCGCTGCAACCGGCTGATGCAGGGCACCTGGAACAACGCGGAGCCCTACTACCGCTGCCGCTTCCCGGCCGAGTACGCCACGGCCAACCAGATCGAGCACCCGCGCAACGTCTACCTGCGGGAACAGACCGTGCTCGGCCCGCTGACCTCCTGGCTGCGCTCGGCCGCCGCGCCGCACTGGCGGGTGCCGGCGCTGCGCCCCCCCCAGGGCCGGGCCCGGCTGGACGCGTTCCGTGCGATGGAGTTGCGGATGGTCTACGACGACTCGGAACGCCTGCTCCGGGTCAAGGCGGCGGCCGGCCCCGACGGCACGGTCCTGCGCGGCGCCCTGCCGCTCTGACCCCCGCACCGCACGACTCGCCACCGGCCGCTGGCCCGGCTGGTCCACCCGTACGGTCCGTCCCGCGCAGCACCCCGGTTCGCCCCGCACCGCCCCCGTCCCCGTACGGGCCGGGAGCGGGGGAGCCGGGCGCCGGGGGCGTTCCGTTCGGGAGGGAGCACGCCGGTTGTCACAACCGTGGGCCCGTACGCGTCATGTCGTACGGGGTGGCCGGCCCGGGGCGCGACGTGCATGACGCGTCCCGGGCCGGATCTCCGGTGCGGTGCGGTGCGGCCGGCGTGCGGCGCGCTGTGTGCCACTGGAGACAGCCACGCCGCCGTCACCCGTCCAAGCCAACCGTGACTTCCTGGCCGAAGTTTGACGTGTAGGTCAGCAGTGTTGGCGTGCTGAACAGGGCAGTTGGTCGCAGGTGGTGCGGAATGCGGGCCGCCGGCCGCAATGAGTCGGGCCACGATCCGCAGCCCGACCAACAGGCCCAAGGACCAACAGGCCCAAGGACCAACACCCCGACCGCCCGTCCAACCCACCCAGCCACCCACTCACCCGGCCACCGGCGACCAGCCACCCAGCCACCCGGCGAAGTGACCGCGGAAGCACCGGAACACCGGAAGCACCGAACACCGGCAGAACCGGAAGCACCGGAACAGCAGAAACGCCGAAACACCGAAACGCCAGAAACACCGAAAGCAGAGGAAGCGCAGTGACACAGCCACGGGGGATGGACGGATGAGCCAGGTGGTGATCACCGGTCTGGGCGCCGTGAGTTGCCTGGGCGGGACGGTGGACGAGCTGTGGGAGGGGCTGCTGCGGGCCGAGCACCGGCCCGAGCCGGCGCCCGCGGACTGCGGGCTCGCGAGCGACCCGCCGGTCTACCTGGTGCCGGACGCGCACCGGCTCCCCTCCGACCCGGACGGCCGCTTCCCCGGCCGGGCCAGTCGGATGGCGTGCACGGCGGTCGGGCAGGCCGTCGCCGACGCCGGGCTCGACGCGGCGGCGCTGGCCGACGCGGGCCTGACCGTCGGCACCACGCTGGGCGACATCGACCTGGCCGAGGAGGGCCGGGCGGCGGAGACCGACCGCAGCGCCGAGACGTACCGGGTGTCGGCGGCGGTCGCCAGCACGTACGGACTCGGCGGGCCGAACCAGAGCCTGAGCACCGCCTGTTCTGCCGGCGTGTACGCGGTGAGCTGGGGCGCCGAGCTCATCACCAGCGGACAGGCGGACGTGGTCATCGCCTGCGGCACCGACGGCTACTCGCGCGTCGCGCTGGCCTCACTCGAACGGTTCGGGATGCTCGACACCGAGCTGTGCCGGCCCTTTGACGCCGACCGGCAGGGCATGGTCACCGGCGACGGCGCGGCGGCCGTGATCCTGGAGTCAGCGGCGCACGCCAGGGCGCGCGGTGCGCAGCCGTACGCCGCGCTGGAGAGCGTCGGGTGGAGCTGCGACGGGCACCACCCGACCGCTCCCGAGCCGGGCGGCGAGCAGCTCAGCCGCGCGGTGGCCGACGCGCTCGGCGGCGCGGCCGGCACGCCGGGCGCCGCCGTGCTGCACCGGGCCGGGATCGCGGTCAACGACGTGGTGGAGAGCCAGGTCATCGCGACCGCGCTGGGCGAGGCGGTGGCCGAGGTGCCCGCGTACGGGATCAAGGCCGTCATCGGTCACACGGCGGGCGCGGCCGGGGTGTTCGGCTGTGTGGCCGCCTCGCTGATGCTGCGGCACGGCAGCGTGCCGCCCAACGCGCACGTCGCCACGCTCGACCCCGAGTGCCCGCTGACCGTGCCGCTGGCCGGCCCGGTGCCGCTGGTCAGGCCGCGGGTGCTGGTCAGCGCCACCGGCTTCGGGGGGAACAACGCCGCACTGGTTCTGGGAGCCGCCTCGTGAACGCGTACATCTCCGGCATCGGCATGGTCGCGCCCGGCGTGCGCACGCTGGACGACCTGGATGGGCCGCAGGCGCCGGACGCGGTGCCCGCCGACTGGTTCGACCCGGTGCCCTTCCTCGGCAAGCGCGGCTGGAAGTACTTCACGCCCGCCACCCGCTACCTGCTGGCCGCGGCCAACGAGGCGCAGGGCACCCGGCACGGCGACGCGCCGCCCGCGGACCAGGTGGCCGAGCGGGTCGGCGTCACCACCGGCACCCACCACAGCATCAGCGCCATGCACCAGCGCCTGGACCAGATCGCCCGCGAGGAGGGCCCGGCCGGGATGAGCCCGGCCGAACTCCCCGGCTTCTCGGTCAACATGCCGGCCAGCCAGCTCGCCATCTCGCTGCGCTGCCGCGCCTTCTCGGTGACGCTGACCAACCCGGTGGTGGCCGGGCTCGAAGCGGTCCTGTTCGCGGCCTCGGCGCTGGCGGCCGGGCGCGCCGACCGGGTCCTCGCGACCGCGACCGAGGAGGCCCCGGCGGCGTACGGGGTGGCCTTTTCGGCCGCGATGATCAGATCGCCCTCGTTC
>NZ_JBEHZD010000320.1:0-9097 GCF_040240285.1 Streptomyces sp. HSW2009
ACGCCGCCCAGGTCATCCGCCCCACCCACGCCACTCCGTCCATCCCGCCCACCCTGACCACCTGATCCACCCCGCCCACCCAGGCCATCCGAGCCACCCCACCTGCCCCGCCCACCCCGTCGTCCGCCTGATCCACCCCGGCCGAGTCTGTTCATCAAGGTCGGTTCACCACCTTGCCGTCGGTGAGGGAGCGCAGCTCTGCGTCGTACTCTCGGGCGGCCTTCGTGGGGGAGGTGCCGCTGGTGGTGACGGTCTCCATCGCTTCGCCGATGGCTGCCGAGACTCTGGGGTATTCGGGGAGGGCGGGCCGGTAGTGGGTGTGGCGTACGAGGTCGGTGAAGAAGGCGATGCCGGGGATTGAGGTGCGGTAGCGGTGGTCGGCCGCGACGTCCTTGCGGACCGCGATCTGGGCGTCGCGCAGGGTCCACTCGACGGCGTTCGGGGTGGTCTGGAGGGTTTGGATGAGCTTCCAGGCCAGTTCGGGCTTCTCCGACTTGGCGGGGATGGCCCACGCCCAGCCGCCGGACATGCTGACCACCCCGGGCGGCTGGCCGAACTGGGTCGGCATCGGGGCGCGGCCGAGCACCTTCGACCAGCGGGGCCAGGGCCGCCCGCCGGATTCGATCCAGAACTGGCCCAGCCAGGAGCCGTCCAGGGCGATGCCCACCTTCCCCTCGGGCAGCAGTTCGGTCGCGACCCGGGTGGGCACGTTGGGGTCGACCGCTTCCGCCGGGCGCAGGCCGAGGCGCTGGCTGTAGAGGGTGTCGAGGAAGCCGAGTGCGTCCTTGAAGCCCTGGCCGCCGGTGACCCATTTGCCGGCCTTGGGCTCGTAGAGCGGGTCGGTGCCGGTGCCGTACAGGAGCATTTCGAAGCCCTGCATCACCGACGCTTCACCCGGGCCCTTGCCGGTGTACACGTTGAGGGGGGTGACGCCGGGGACGCGCTGTTTGATGGTGCGGGCCGCGGCGAGCAGGTCGGCCCAGTTGCGGGGGCGCCAGTCGGTGGGCAGCCCGGCCTTGGCGAAGATCTCCTTGTTGAACCACAGCCCGCGGGTGTCGGTGCCCATCGGCACCCCGTACGTCTTGCCGTCCTCGGCCTTCGCCGCGGTCCTGGCCTGCGGCAGGAACTGGTCCCAGGCGGGCCAGCGGGCCAGTTCGCGGTCGAGTGGGCGCAGATAGCCGCTGGCCACGTCGGAGTTGATGATGAAGGTGTCTTCGTAGACGACGTCCGGTGTGGTCTTCGCCGAGCGCATCATCTGCTGGATCTTCACCCAGTAGTCGGGCTGCGCGGCCTGGATCGGGATCAGTTTGACCTTCTCGCCGCGGTGCGTGCGCTCGAACTCCTTCTTCACCGCGGACAGGTAGGCGTCCATGTGCCGGACCTCGTTGTCCGTGTTGCGCAGGTAGACGACCTTGATGGTGTGGGGATCGTTGCCGAACGCGCCGCAGGCGGTGAGTGAGGTGGCGGCGAGCGTGAGGCTGGCGGCGAGGATGAGCGGGGCGGTGGGGCGCACGGGCACGGCCTCCTTGGACACGGCGCTCCAAGGCGCGCAGGAGGCGCCGACGGGGCGCTGCGGTGACTGCCCGGTGACCGTACGTGCCACTTCGAGCGCAGGTCAATGGCCGTGACCCCGGCCGGTGGCGGGGTCACTGGTACGGCGCAGTGCGGTGGGGCGTACGGCGGGGGCCGGGGGGGCGTCGGTATGCGTACGGGGCGCGGGGGCGTGCGAGGTGTGGCCCGGGGGCGGGCGAGGCGCGGGGTGGCCTGGCGTGCGAACGGCCCGGCACCCTGGTGGGGTGCGGGGCCGGGGGCCGCCGCGGACGCCCCGCCCGCCGTCGGAACGGCGCGGACGGCGGGCCGGGACGGCGCGAGGGCGAGCAGACGCGCGGTCGGGCCGCGCAACCAGTACAGCGGGCACAGCCGGTGCAACCAGCACAGCCGGTGCAATCAACACAGCCGGTGCACCAGTGCACCCCGTACAGCAGGTGCGACCGGTGCAACCGGTAGCGCTAATGCCGGGTCAGGGCGTCCAGAAGTTGTGCGTGACGACCAGCATCGACTGGAGCTGGATGCTGGCGGAGAAGTAGTCGCCGGAGCCGGGCGCGGTGGCGACCATCTTCTTCCAGAGCGCGTCCAGCCACTGCTGCCCGTCGCTGTCGTTCATGGCGGCGACCGCGAACGGGGCGAAGAACGCGGCGTCGTTGCCGGAGCCGTAGGCCGAGCCGTTCAGCCGGTAGCCGTTGACCAGCTTGGACGGGTTGCCGCCGGACTTCTGCTCCGCCCAGTTGCTCAGTTTGACCGCGGCCTTCTTCGACGCGGAGTCGCCGGTCTGCGCGGCGTCGGTGCCAAGGCGCCACGGGTCGCGGCAGGCGTTCCAGTGGTAGTCACCGTCGTGCGGGTCTTCGAGCACCTCGCCGTTGGCGGGCCGCGGCGAGCTGGTGGTGTTCTCCACGAAGTCGGGCAACAGGCCGGTCTTCGCCGCGTACTTGCTCTGGAGGTCGGCCGTGACCTGCTGAGTCTTGGTGCGCACCGCGTCCCAGGTGCCGTCGCCGGTGGCCTTCTTGAACGCCTTGAAGTGGCCCGGCATCCAGTCCGACGTGCGCGAGAGCTTGTCGTCGGAGCCCGATGACCAGTCGCCCAGCTTGGTCAGCTTGGTGCCGCTGTGCACCTCGCTCTTCTTGATGGCGTTGATCCGCTTCACGGCCAGCGCCTTGTAGTCGTACGTGCCGGAGCTGCCCCACTGCCGGTCGGCGAGGAGCAGCCCGTACGCGATGTCCAGGTCGCCGTCGGTCGCCGAGTCCGTGCCGTTGACGCTCTTGCAGCTCTCGTCCTGCTCGGCGGCGTGCAGGTCCTTGTTGATGGACGAGGGGTGCGCCAGCACGTACTTCAGGATGCCGTCGAAGATCTTCTGCGCGTCGGCGTCGGCGCCGGCCATGGTCGCGGTGATCACCATGCCGTAGCCCTGCGCCTCGCCGACGTAGTCGTGGTCGGCGTCCGGCGAGTACACCTGGTACCAGCCGTTCCCGCAGTTCTGCTTGATGAAGTTGGCCTTCCACTTCTTGTAGAAGGCCACCACCTTGGCGTCGTTGTCCTGCTGGTTGCCCGAGGGCTTGAGGGCGCCGTCGGTGTACGAGAAGGAGTGGCTGCCGAACGGGACGGCCGGGGTGGCCGCGGCGCGCGTGGCCTGCCTGGCCTCGGCGGCCGATGTGGGGGCGTTGCTGGTGGCACTTGCGGGCTGGCCGCCGGGCAGGCCGGCGAGCCAGAATCCGCCGCCACCGACGAGCGTGGCGGCCGTGAGCACGGCGAGCGATCTGCGGTTCCTCACCATAGCCACGTCATGCCTCCATCCTTGGACGGGAGTTGGGGATGTGAACGGTAGCGAGCCGGCGCAGACCCGACAAGGCGATGATTAAGAAAGTTTCCTGTTTACCTGAAGGCCCGGTTCCGTGCGCCCACGGATGGGCGACGCAGGACTTGCACACCATGGCTGACCTGTGTCGTTGCCCGAGCACGCGGGTGCGCAGGGGGCGCACCGCCGGCACCCGTCGAGCGACGGGCGCGGGCCTGGTCGGGTGACGGGGGCGGGACGGGCGGGGCCCGTTGGCGCGGTGGCGCGTGGCGGAACGCGGCCCGTTCAGCCGGCGGTACGGGGCGGGCGCGGGCCCGCATGGACGGGGGTACGGAGTGGCTGCGGCGCCGCGCAACCAGCGGTACGGGGCGGACTCCGCGCAGGCGCGCGTACGGAGCGGGCTCCACGGCGGACGGGGGTACGGGGCGGGCTCCGCATAGCCGGGAGTACGGGGTCGGGGCCCGGCCCGCTCAGCCCGTGGAGTCCGGTGCGCTGACCCAGCGGTAGGCCAGTGCGGGCCGGCCGAGACCGCCGTACCGCGGGGCCCGTACCGCGCGGCCGGTCTCCACCAGGTGTTCCAGATAGCGCCGGGCGGTGATCCGTGAGATGCCGAGCGCCTGCGCCGTCGCGTGCGCCGAGATCCCGTCGTCGGCGGCCCGCAACACCTCGGTGACCGACCCGAGGGTGTCCGGCGTGAGCCCCTTGGGCAGTTCGGCCGCCGGGTGCGGGGCCCGCAGCGCGGCCAGCGCCCGGTCCACCTCGTCCTGCCCGCTGGCCTCGCCGACGGTGACGGTGGCCCGGAACTCCGCGTACCGCACCAGCCGTTCGCGCAGGGTCGCGAAGGTGAAGGGCTTGAGCACGTACTGCACGACACCGAGCGAAACCCCTTCCCGTACGACGGCGAGGTCGCGCGCCGAGGTCACGGCGATGACGTCCACGCCGTGGCCGCCGGCCCGCAGCGTGCGCAGCAGCCGCAGCCCGTGCCCGTCGGGCAGGTAGAGGTCGAGCAGCAGCAGGTCGACGGCGCTGCGCTCCAGCCGGCGGCGGGCCGCGCCGGCCGAGTGCACGGTGCCGACCACGGTGAAGCCGGGGATGCGGCCGACGTAGAGCGCGTGCGCGTCCGCGGCCAGCGTGTCGTCCTCCACCACCAGCACCCGGATCGGCCCGCGCCCCGTGGCGGCGTCGGAGTCCAACGCGCTCACGGGGCCCCACCCGCACCGGTCCCACCCGCACCGGTCCCGTCCGCTCCGTACGCCCTGTACGAGGCTGCTCCGTCCGCTCCGTACGAGGCAGCCCCGGCCGCGTCTGCCGCCCCGTCCGCCCCGTCTTCGTATCGAGCGGCCTCGCTGCGGATCGGGAGGCGGACGGTGAACTCGGCGCCGCCCTCGGGGGAGCGGTCGAGGTCGATGGTGCCGTGGTTGCGGTGCACCGCCTGGCGCACGATGGCGAGGCCGAGTCCGTGCCCCGGCACCGCCTTGGTGCTCCAGCCGCGTTGGAAGATCTCCTCGGCGGCGCCGGGGCCCACGCCCGGGCCGTTGTCGCCGACGCGTAGCGTCAACTCCCCGCCGCCGGCCCGTACGGTCACCGTGACCCGGCCGCGCCGGCCGTCCGGTGCGCTGCCGGCGCGCCGCCCCGTGCCGCGCTCCGGGTGCGCCGTTCCCTGGCCGCCGGCCGCCTCGATCGCGTTGTCCACCAGGTTGCCCAGGATCGTCACCAGGTCCCGCGCCGGCAGGCTCGGCGGCAGCAGGCCGTCGTCGATGCGGCTGTCCGTGGTGAGCTCGAAGTCCACGGCGTACTCGCTGGCCTGCGCGGCCTTGCCGAGTAGCAGCGCGGCGAGCACCGGCTCGGCGACCGCGCCCACCACCTGGTCGGTCAGCGCCTGCGCGAGTTGGAGTTCGGCGGTGGCGAACTCGATGGCCTCGTCCGCGCGCCCGAGCTCGATCAGTGAGACGACCGCGTGTAGCCGGTTGGCCGCCTCGTGCGCCTGCGAGCGCAGCGCCTCGGCGAAGCCGCGTACGGAGTCCAACTCGCCTGACAGCGCCTGGAGTTCGGTGTGGTCGCGCAGGGTCACCACGGAGCCGCGCTGGCCGCCGCTGCTCACCGGGGCGCTGTTGACGACCAGCACCCGGTCGGCGGTCAGGTGCAGTTCGTCCCGGCGCGGTTCGGGGTCGAGCAGTGCGGCCGTGAGCGGCGGGGGCAGCCCCAGGTCGGTCACGTGTCGCCCGACGGGCGGCGCACCACGCCCCGCCCCGCGCCCGCCCGCGCGCGTACCGCCACCGGCGCCGCCCGCGCGGCCGACCCATCGCAGCCGTACGAGATGCCCGATGCGGCCCTTCCGGTCCTTCCGCCCGCTCCGCTCCCGCTGATCCCGGCCGTCGGTGCCGCCCGGACCGCCCGGACCGCCCGGACCGCCGGCCCCGTCGGGGCGCGCCGGGGTGGCGGCGCGCGACGAACCGGGCGCGGTACGGGATGGCAGCACGGCCCGGGCGCCGGCCGGGTCCGAAGACGGAGCCGGATTGCCGCCGGGGGGCGAAGGCGAAGCCGGGGCGTTGGCCGGGCCCGGGGCCGCGAACGGGGCGGCTGCCGGGTTCGGGTTCGCGAACGGAGCGTCGGCCGGGCCCGGAGTCCAAGACGGGGCGCCACCCGGGCTCGTGGCCCCGGCCCCGTGCGGGCGCGCGGCCACCCCCGCGTCCCCGTACGGCCCCGCGCCCGACGTCGACCGCCCCACCGAGGCGCCAGCCGAACCATCAACCGAGGCGCCCGCCGAAGCACCGGCTGAACCACCAACCGAAACCCCCGTTGCCCCGCCAGCCGAACCCCCACCCCCCGCTGCCAGGCCGCCCAGGCCGAGGAGTTCGCGCCCGCCGTCGTTGATGAGGGCGATCCTGCGCCGCCCGTCGAGCATCACCAACCCCTCCCGCACCGCGTGCAGCGTCGCCTGGTGGTAGTCGTGCAACTGGCTGAGCTCGTTCGCGTTCATGCCGTGCGTATGGCGGCGCAGCCGGGCGTTGATGACGTACGTGCCCAGGCCGCCGATGACCAGGGCGGCCAGCGCGACGCCGGCCAGTGCGAGCACCTGCCGGCGCTCCTGCTCGCTGATCGCCTTGACCGTGATCCCCGCGCTGACCAGCGCGACCACCGGGCCCGGGCCGTCGGTCCCGCCGCCCTCGCGGACCGGGGCGACGGCGCGTACGGAGGGGCCGAGGGTGCCGGTGTAGGTCTCCGAGAACACCCGACCGCGCAGCGCCGGGCCGGTGTGGCCGAGGAACGTCTCGCCGATCCGGCTCGGTTCAGGGTGCGTCCAGCGCACCCCGCGCGGGGTCATGATCGTCACGAAGTCGACGCCGGAGTCGAGCCTGACCCGCTCCGCGTACGGCTGGAGCACGTTCGTGGGGTGGGGCGAGCGCACCGCATCGGCCACGCCCGGGGCGTTGGCGATGGTGGTGGCCGCGGTCACCGCCTGCCGGCGGGCCGCGTCCTGCGCCTCGCCGCGGGCCGTGACGTAGGTGAAGACGGCGCACCCGGCGACCACGGCCGCGACCAGCACGACCTGCATGGCGAAGAGCTGACCAGCGAGGCTGCGAGGACGGGGGATGCGCATCGGCTCAGTCTGCCCGCTGTTCCCGGCGTGAACGTAATGTACGGAAGCGTGACCGCCGTCACAGCGTGATGCATAGTCACCGGGACATCCAGCGCCGGAATCGCACGTACCCCACTGAGCGGCCTGGCCGGATGTGATCGGCCGGCGGGTGGTCGAGCCGTACCCACGCAGCGCTTCGCCCCGCCGAGCAGCACCTCAGGAACGAAGGAGGCAGCCGTGGCTGCGCAGACCTCGCCATCGGAACCCGGCCGGACGCCGCCCGCCCGGCGCGACAAGACCCACTACCTCTACCTGTCCGTGATCGCGGCCGTGCTCATCGGCATCACGCTGGGGTTCGCGGCACCGGACTTCGCCGTGGAGCTCAAGCCGATCGGCACCGGCTTCGTCAACCTGATCAAGATGATGATCTCGCCGATCATCTTCTGCACGATCGTGCTCGGCGTCGGGTCGGTGCGCAAGGCGGCCAAGGTCGGCGCGGTCGGCGGGCTCGCGCTCGGCTACTTCCTGCTGATGTCCACCGTCGCGCTCGCCATCGGCCTGCTGGTCGGCAACGTCCTGGAGCCCGGCAGCGGCCTGCACCTGACCACCGAGGCGGCCAAGGCCGGGCAGGGCCAGGCCGACGGGGCGAGCGAGTCCACCGAGGACTTCCTGCTCGGCATCATCCCGACCAGCATGCTGTCCGCCTTCACCGAGGGCGAGGTGCTCCAGACCCTGCTGATCGCGCTGCTCGTCGGCTTCGCGCTGCAAGCCATGGGCAAGGCCGGCGAGCCGGTGCTGCGCGGCATCGGCCACATCCAGCGGCTGGTCTTCCGGGTGCTGGCGATGATCATGTGGGCGGCCCCGGTGGGCGCGTTCGGCGCGATCGCGGCGGTCATCGGCGAGACCGGTACGGACGCACTGCGCTCGCTCGCGGTCATCATGATCGGCTTCTACACCACCTGTCTGCTCTTCGTGATCGTCGTGCTCGGCACGATCCTGCGGCTGGTGGCCGGCGTGAACCTGTTCCTGCTGCTGAAGTACCTGGCGCGGGAGTTCCTGCTGATCCTCTCCACCTCCTCGTCCGAGTCGGCGCTGCCGCGGCTGATCGCCAAGATGGAACATGCGGGCGTCAGCAAGCCGGTCGTCGGCATCACGGTCCCCACCGGTTACTCCTTCAACCTGGACGGCACCGCCATCTATCTGACGATGGCCTCGCTGTTCATCGCGGAGGCGATGGGGGACCCGCTCTCCATCGGCCAGCAGATCTCGCTGCTCGCCTTCATGATCGTGGCCTCCAAGGGCGCCGCCGGGGTCACCGGCGCCGGCCTCGCCCCGCTGGCCGGCGGCCTCCAGTCGCACCGCCCGGAGTTGGTCGACGGCGTCGGCCTGATCGTGGGCATCGACCGCTTCATGAGCGAGGCCCGGGCCCTGACCAACTTCGCCGGCAACGCGGTCGCCACGGTCCTGGTCGGCACCTGGACCAAGGAGATCGACCGGGATCGGATGCGCGCCGTGCTCGCCGGCCAACTGCCCTTCGACGAGCGGACGTTGCTCAATGACGGGCAGCACGGGGCGGAGGGCGCTGGTGGAGCGGAGGGCCCTGGTGGCGCTGGTGGAGCGGAGGGCTCTGGTGGAGCCGGCGGGGCGGAACCTGGCGGCCAGGCCGACGCCCCCGGTGACCGGGTGCCGCTGACGAAGGGCGTCGCGGCGGGTGCGGCCGGCGCTGATGAGGCTGACGGTTCCGCCGGTTCCGCCGGTTCAGACGGTGCGGGCAGTGCGGACGGCAAGGAGGCGGCCACCGTCTGAGCGGGCCGCCGGGCGCCGGCCCCACCGGGCGCCACGGCTCCTCGCTGCACCCCGCGGGCGTTCCCGCATCCCCTCAACGTCACGGGCGCGCGCCCCGTACCCGTACCTCGATCGCACGGGCGCGTCCGCACCCCGCAGGCGCTCCCCCCACGCGCAACCCACGAATGCCCCCCGATCCGCCGCCCCGTCCCGCTCCTCCGGGGCGGGGCCGGCCCACGCCCCGGGTGCCCCCCGCCCCCGGGGGGGGGGGCGGGCCCCCCCCCCCCCCCGCGCGCGCCCCGCGGCGGGGGGGGGGGGGGGGGGCCCCCCCGGCAGGGGCGGTGCCGCTCTCCTCCTCGTACTGTCGGGCGAGGTAGCCCGCC
>NZ_JBEHZD010000321.1:0-9095 GCF_040240285.1 Streptomyces sp. HSW2009
GGGCATCAAGCTCAACATCACCAGCTTCAACCGCACAGCCTCGTTCTAACCCGAGAAGAAGTAGCCGACTCGCGCAGCTCCTCGTTGGCCGCCGCGACCGTGACCCGCAGCCCGGTGCGGGCGAAGCCGTCGATGAGCTGGTCGAGCACGCCGAGCCCGGGGGCCGGCTCGGTGGGCGCCTCCGGGTCGCCGTACTGGCGCAGCAGGCCCACCGTGGCGCGCAGTTCGCCAAGCGCCGACCTGCTGGCCTCGCGGACGTGCGCGAGGGCCTGTTTGGCCTGGTCGGGGCGGCTGTCCATGACGTGCGACGCGACCCCGGCCTGCACGTTGACCAGGGCGATGTGGTGGGCGACCACGTCGTGCAGTTCGCGTGCGATGCGCAGCCGCTCCTCGGCGACCCGGCGCCTGGCCTCCTCCTCGCGGGTCCGCTCGGCCCGCACGGCGCGCTCCTCGATGGCCGCGATGAACGCCCGCCGGCTGCGCACCGCGTCGCCGACGGCGGCGGCCATGCCCGTCCAGGCGAAGATGCCGAGGTTCTCCTGCATGTACCAGGGGTGCCGGCCGAAGATCATCACGGTGCCGGTGAGCAGCGCCACGGTGGCCGCGCCGATCCGCCAGGTGGTGTGCCGGTCGGTGGAGGCACCGAGGGTGTAGAGCGCGACGACGACGCTGATGGCGAGTTGCGACGGCGGCACGGCGCCGCTGGGCGAGCAGGCGATGCCCAGGCCGCTGAGGACGGTGGTCGCAGCGAGCACGGTCCGCGGCTGCCGGCGGCGCCACACCAGGGCCGCGCTGGCGGCCACGGCGAGGGTGACGAGCAGCGGCCCCACGGGCCGGTCCTCCACCGGGCCGGTCACCGAACTGGTCATGATGCAGGCGAGGACGCAGGTGGCGATCACGGCGTCGACCGCGAGCGGGTGCCCACGCAGCCAGCAGACCGCGATCGACCCCTGACGCGCGGCGCCCGGTCCAGCAGCGGGAAGAGTCACGGCATCCAACGGTACGGGCTGGCGCACCGCCCCGTTGCCACCCTGCTCCCCGACGTGCCCCCGCGGCGGGGCGGGACGCCGCTGGTCAACTGCCGCCCGGCCACGGGTCGGCCGCCCCCTGGCGCAGCCGCCGGTTTCGACGGGGTGGTCCGAGGGGTGGACCAGCGGCCCTGTTGAGGGTTTGGCGCGGACCCGTACGGGATGCTCGTCCGCCCCTAGACGAGTAAGTCCGAAGTCTTCGCGCGCATGAAGCGAGGGTCTCGTTGGTTTGTTTGTGACGACAAACCTGGAGACCCTCGCGACAGCACTGTACGTGAGGATCGATGACTCTCTGACGGAAACGCGGCGATCGGGGCGGCCGCCGAGGCTGACGGACGCCGAGCTGTTGACGCTCGCGGTCATGCAGGCCGTCCTCGGGTTCGTCTCTGAGGCCCGCTGGCTGCGGTTCGCCCGCCGTCATCTGGCCGCGGAGTTCCCCTACCTGCCCGGCCAGTCCGGCTACAACAAGCGCCTGCGGGCTGCGAACACGCTGATCAGCCGGTTCATCCGGAACCTGGCCCGAGACACCGACCTGTGGCACGACGACGTGTGGATCGTCGACTCCACCCCTGTGGAATGCGCCCGCTCCAGGCCCACGGTCAAACGCTCGGAGCTGGCGGGCTGTGCCGGCTACGGCTACTGCCCTTCGCACTCCCGCTTCTTCTGGGGCCTGCGCCTGCACCTGATCTGCACACCCGGCGGTCTGCCCATCGCCTGGGCCCTGGCCAACCCCAAGACGGACGAACGCGAAGTCCTCGCCGACATGCTCACCGGCGACCGTGACCTGCTGACCACCCACCCCGGCCAGCCCCTCGTCGCAGACAAGGGCTACGTCTCCAAACACCTCGATGCCTTCATGGCCGACCTGGGTCTGACCCTGATCCGGCCCAGCTACCGCAACCTCAAACCCCGCCCCGGCGAGCGGCTGCTCAAGCCGATCCGGCAGCTGATCGAGTCGGTGAACGACACCCTCAAGGGCCAGCTCGACCTCGAACGCCACGGAGCCAGGACCCCTGCCGGGGTCCTGGCCCGCGTAGGCCAGCGCATCCTGGCCCTGACCGCCGCAATCTGGCACAACCGAGCCACCGGAACACCGCTGACCAGGTCGCTGATCGCCTACGACCACTGACCAGACTTCGGACTCACTCGTCTAGGGGTCGCCGGTCACGGCGGGCGGGTCGGCGCATCATAGGGGTTGCCGGCCGTCGCACCCGGGCCGGCGATCGTCGAGGTAACCCGCCGCCGTGCGCGGGCCAGCGAGCGTCGGGGGCGGTCGCCGCACACGGATCGGCGACCGTGGAAATAGCGGGCCGTCGCACGGCGCGGACCGGCGATCGTCAGGGCGACCGGCCGTCGCGCACGGAGCGGCCATCGTCGGGACCGCCGGCCGTCGACCACCGGCGCCGCACTCGGGCCGCGTACGCCAGCCGGCCCGGCGCAGAGCGGCCCGACGCAAGCCGGCCCGGCGCAGAGTGGCGCGGGGCCGGCAGGCCGGTCGGTCCGCGAGGTCAGCCGGGGATGAGCCCGTCGTCGCTGAGCATCTGCTCGACCTCCTCCAGCGTGGCGTCGGGGCCGGGCAGGATGAGCTCCGACGGCTGGAGCGCGTCATCGGGCAGGGGTTTGCCGAGGCGTCGTACGGCGTCGAGAAGTGCGGTGAGGGTGCGCCGGAAACCGTCGTGGTCGCCGCCCTCTATCTCGGCGAGCAGCTCGTCGTCGAGCCGGTTGAGTTCGGCGAAGTGGACGTCGTCCAGCTCCACCTGGCCCTCCCCCATGATCCGTACGATCACGACGGCCTCCTTGCCTGAACCCCCGCGCGCGGGGCGCGGGTCTCGTTCGGGTGCCACGCGGCGGCCGGGGCCGGCCGCCGCCGGGTGTGCGCTACTTCTCGAAGCGCGGCTTCTGGCGGTCCACCGGCTGCACCTGGCTGCCGGGGGCGTTCTGGCCGCCCTCGATGGCCGGCGCACCGCTGCCGCCGGCGAGCTCGGCCTTCATCCGCTGGAGCTCGATCTCCACGTCCGTGCCGCCGGAGATCCGGTCGAGCTCGGCCGCGATGTCGTCCTTGGCGGCGATCCCGGACTGGTCGTCGAGCGCGCCCGAGGCCAGGAGTTCGTCGATGGCGCCGGCCCGCGCCTGCATCTGCGCGGTCTTGTCCTCGGCCCGCTGGATCGCCATGCCGACGTCGCCCATCTCCTCGGAGATGCCGGAGAACGCCTCGCCGATCCGGGTCTGCGCCTGGGCCGCGGTGTACGTGGCCTTCAGGGTCTCCTTCTTGGTCCGGAAGGCGTCCACCTTGGCCTGGAGCCGCTGGGCCGCCAGGGTGAGCTTCTCCTCCTCGCCCTGGAGCGTCTGGTGCTGCACCTCCAGGTCGGTGACCTGCTGCTGGAGCGCGGCCCTGCGGGAGAGCGCCTCCCTGGCCAGGTCCTCACGGCCCAGCGCGAGCGCCTTGCGCCCCTGGTCCTCCAGCTTGGAGGACTGGCCCTGCAACTGGTTCAACTGCAATTCGAGCCGCTTGCGGGACGTGGCGACGTCCGCGACGCCGCGTCGCACCTTCTGGAGCAGCTCAAGCTGCTTCTGGTACGAGTAGTCAAGGGTCTCGCGCGGGTCCTCGGCCCGGTCCAGGGCCTTGTTGGCCTTCGCGCGGAAGATCATCCCCATACGCTTCATGACACCGCTCATGGGCCTCGCGCGCCCCCTTCTGACGGACTTGGACTCCGGCACACCACTACGGACCCAGCGTACGGGCCCTGCTTCTATTACCGCACTGTTCGGACGCCCTCGGACTCCTCCCTCAGGACGATGAGGGCTCGCCGGCATCAGGCCGGAGGAGTAGGTGGCGCCCCGGGAAACGGCGTCCCACGCTGGTACGACGCGTGGCCGTTGCCGGATCGTTCCCCCCGAGGCTGGGGTCTACCCGCCGACACCCCGTACCCTTGGGTTTCGTGTTCCGAAGCCGTTCGAAGGATGAGCAGTCCGCGCCCGCCAAGGCGTCCGCGGATGAGCCGCAGCAGACCCGTAACCCGCAGGCGCCCAAGGGCCGCCCGACGCCCAAGCGCAGCGAGGCGCAGTCCCAGCGTCGCAGCCTGGCCAGCACGCCGCTGACCCGCAAGGACGCCGCCAGGCGACAGCGGGAGGCCCGGCGCGCCGACCTGGCCAAGCAGCGGGAGGCGCTGGCCAACGGCGACGAGCGCTATCTTCCGGTCAGGGACCGGGGCCCGATCCGCAAGTTCGCGCGTGACTACGTGGACTCGCGGTTCGTCGTGGCGGAGTTCTTCCTGCCGCTGGCCGTGATCATCCTCGTCCTGAGCCTGATCCAGGCCGGGGCGATGCAGCAGTACGTACTGCTGCTGTGGATGGTCGTGATCTTCCTCATCGTGATCAACTCGATCGTCATCGGCATCGCGCTCAAGCGTCAGCTCAGGCAGCGGTTCCCGGACGAGAACCTGCGCGGCGCCGTGCCGTACGCGCTGATGCGCAGCCTCCAGATGCGCCGACTGCGGCTGCCCAAGCCGCAGGTCAAGCGCGGAGAGCGGCCCTGACCCGGGGTACCGCCTTCGCCCGCGGCGCGGGGGCCTGGCTCGGTGGCCTCGGCGGGTTGCGCAACACCGTCCGGCAGGAGCTGGTGGCGCGCCAGCTCGACGAGCAGATCGGCAAGCTGTTCCCGGTGGGCCAGCAGTTGCGGGTGCTCGACGTCGGCGTCGGCCAGGGCACCCAGGCGATGCGACTGGCCCGCATCGGGCACGAGGTGACCGGTCTCGAATCGGACCCGGCGATGCTCGCCGCGGTGCGCGGCGCCCTGGAGGGCGAGCCGCGGTTCGTCCGCGAGCGGTTCCGGCTGGTCCAGGGCGACGGCCGGGACACCGGTGCGCACTTCCTGCCGGGCGCCTTCGATGTCGTCCTCTGTCACGGCGTGCTGATGTACGTGCCCGAGCCGGAGCCGATGTTGGCGGGGCTGACCCGGGTGCTGGCCCCCGGCGGGCTGCTGTCATTGGTGGTGCGGAACGCCGATGCGCTCGCCCTGCGGCCCGGTCTGGCCGGTGACTGGGCGGGGGCGCTGGCCGCCTTCGACTCCCCCGACTACACCAACCGGCTCGGGCTGACGGCACGCGCCGACCGGTGCCAGGACCTGGTGACGACGCTGGCCGGCATCGGCGCCCCGGCGCGGGACTGGTACGGCGTACGGCTGTTCAGCGACGGCGCGGCCGACGGCACCGTCCCGCCGACCGCGGACGAGTTGGCCGCCCTGCTGGCCGCCGAGGAGCGCGCCGGCCGCACCGACCCGTACCGTGCGGTGGCCGCGCTGCTGCACCTGTGCGGGGTGCGCCAATAGCCCACCCGGCGGCGGCTCGGGGCACCCGGCCCCGGGCCCTGGCGGTGGGACCGGCCCGGGGTCCGGGTGGCGGGCCGGAGCTCGGGGTTGGGGTTACGGGCCAGGGCGCTGGTCGTGGGCCGGCCCGTGGGTCAGGTGAAGTGGCCGAGGGCGCGTCCTGACTCGTACGAGACGAGTGCGACTCGTACGAACGAACGCAGAGCCCGGGAGCTGACACGTGTCCGCCGCGCAGGACGGCCCACCGCCCATCACGCCCGCCGCTGCGCCCCCCGCGCGCGAGGACGGGCCCCCGGACGGCACGACGAGTGCGCCGGAAGGCGACACGACGGGCGCGTCAGGCACGCCGGGTACGCCAGGTGCGCCAGGTGGTGCGCGATCGGCCGATCAGGTGAAGCTGCCCGCCCGCGAGACATGGGCCGTCCTGTACGGGCACATCCGGCCGCACCGCTGGGTGATCGCGCTGGCCGCCGTGTTCACGCTGGTCGGCGCGGCGACCGGGCTGGCCCAGCCGCTGGCGGCGAAGGCGCTGGTCGACCGGCTCGGGGACGACGAGTCGATCGCCGGCATGCTGGTCCTCCTCACGCTCCTCGTGGTGCTCGGCACGGTCATCGAGGCGCTGGGCGCCTACCTCCTGGAGCGCACTGCCGAGTCGGTGGTGCTCGCCGCCCGGCGGCGGCTGGTCGGCCGGCTGCTGCGCTTGCGGGTGCCCGAGGTGGAGCGCACCCAGCCGGGCGATCTGATGTCGCGGGTCACCTCGGACACCACGCTGTTGCGGTCGGTGGCGACGGAGTCGCTGGTGGGCGCGGTCACCGGGACCCTGACGCTGGTGGCGACCATCGTCCTGATGGGGCTGATGGAACCGGTGCTGCTGCTGGTCACACTGGGCGTGATGGTGCTGATCGGCGGCGCGACGGGCCTGGTCATGCCCCGGATCGCGCGGGCCAGCAAGGCGGCCCAGGAGGCGGTCGGGGCGATCTCCACCGTGCTGGAACGGTCCTTCGGGGCGTTCCGCACCATCAAGGCGTCCGGTGCCGAGGCGCGCGAGCAGGCCGTGGTGGACGCGGCGGCGCACGACGCCTGGCGGCACGGCGTCCAGGCGGCCAAGTGGCGGGCGCTGGCCTGGTCGTCGGTCGGCTTCGCGGTGCAGGTCTCCTTCCTCGCGGTGCTCGGCGTCGGCGGCGCGCGGGTGGCGTCGGGCGCCACCGACGTGGGTACGCTCATCGCCTTCCTGCTCTTCCTCTTCTACCTGATCGACCCGGTCAGCCGGCTGGTGGAGGCGGTCTCCCAGTACCAGGTCGGGGCGGCTGCGGTGGCCCGGATCAGCGAGGCCGAGCGGCTGGCGACGGAGCCGGTGGGGGTAGGGCCGACGGAGGCGCCGGCTGCCGCGCCGGGGGCGGGCCCCGCTCCCGTACCGGACGGCGCCGGGCCCCAGCCGCCCGCGCCCGGCGACGACGCCCCCGACCGGCCCGCGACCCCGGCCACGGTCACCTTCGAATCGGTCACCTTCCGCTACCGCGACGACCTGCCGTACGTGCACCACGGCGTCGACTTCCACCTCCCCAGCGGCGGCCTGACGGCGTTCGTCGGGCCGTCGGGCGCCGGCAAGACCACCGTGTTCGGGCTGATCGAGCGGTTCTACGAGGCGACCGGCGGCCGGGTCCTGGTGGACGGGCGGTGCGTGCGGCAGTGGCCGCTGGAGGCGCTGCGGGCCTCGATCGGGTACGTCGAGCAGGACGCTCCGGTGCTCTCCGGGACGCTGCGCGACAACCTGCTCTTCGCCCATCCGCACGCCACCGATGCGGCGCTGCGCGCGGCCTTGGCCCGTACGAAGTTGGACGCGCTGGTGGACCGGCTGCCCGAGGGCCTGGACACGGTCGTCGGGCACCGCGGGAGCAAGCTCTCCGGCGGTGAGCGGCAGCGGGTAGCGATCGCCCGGGCGCTGCTGCGCCGCCCCCGGCTGCTGCTCCTCGACGAGGCCACCTCGCAACTCGACGCGGTGAACGAGATGGCGCTGCGGGACACCGTCGCGGAGGCCGCCCGCGAGACGACCGTCCTGGTGGTCGCGCACCGGCTGTCCACGGTCACACTCGCCGACCGCATCGTGGTGCTGGACGCCGGGCGGGTACGGGCGGTGGGCACCCACGAGGAGCTGGTGGCAGCCGATCCGCTCTACGGCGAACTGGCGGCGGCCCAGCTGCTGGCTACGGCGCCGCCGACGGCGCCGTAGCGCTGCCGGGTGGGGGCCGCGCGGGCCGAGTCAGAAACCCTAGGTCGCGCGCAGTGTGGGCGGCAGCCGGGGCGGGCCCGCCCCCCTGGCGGCAGGGCATCCGGGGCCACCCGGAGAGCCGCCGGTGCGTACCGGTCATCGCCCCGCACGCCGCCCTCCGGGTGACTCGGGCGGCGGCGTCCGACGGTCGGCGGCCCACAACACCACGCCAAAAGGAACACTTCGGGCATGAGTTGCTCGTCTGTGCGTGGCCCGTCCCGTCGATCGGCGCTCGCCGCTGGTGCCGTCCTGTGCGTCGCGGCCCTGCTGGCCGGGTGCGACTCCGGCTCCGACCCGGACTCCGTCCCCCGCCCCGAGGCCGCGTCGACCACGGCCGGGGACTCCGGCGCGGCCTCCCGCACCCCCGGCGGCGGGGCGGCGGCGACCGGGGGGGGGGACGGGGCGGCCCTCCAGCGGGCGTACGAGCGGACCGTCCAGGCCGTGCTGCCGTCGGTGGTGCAGATCACCACCGGGGACGGGCTCGGTTCGGGCATCGTCTACGACCGGCGCGGCCACATCGTCACCAATGCGCACGTGGTGGGCGACGCCAGGTCGTTCGATGTCACCCTGGCCACCGGGCACGCGACGCTGCGGGCCGGGATCGTCGCCAGCTTCCCGCCGCAGGACCTGGCCGTGATCAAGCTGGAGCAGCCGCCGAAGGACCTCAAGCCGGCGTCGTTCGGCGACTCGGGCGCGCTGCGCATCGGGCAGATCGTGTTGGCCATGGGGAGCCCGCTCGGGCTGTCCGGGAGCGTCACCCAAGGCATCGTCTCGGCGCTGGAGCGCACCGTGGGCGAGGGCCGCAGCGGCGGCGGCACCGGGGCCACCATCGGCAACCTCGTCCAGACCTCGGCCGCCATCAACCCGGGCAACAGCGGTGGCGCCCTGGTCACCCTCGACCGGCAGGTCATCGGCGTGCCGACGCTGGCGGCGGCCGACCTCGAACGGGGCCTGGCGGCCGGCATCGGCTTCGCCATCCCCGCATCGACGGTCACCCACATCGCCGACCAGATGATCGAGCACGGCCGGGTGACGGATTCCGGCAAGGCCGCGCTCGGCATCACGGGGCGCAGCGTGCTCGGCCCGGACTACCAGCCGGCCGGGGTCGCGGTGGTCGCGGTCGCCCGGGGCGGGGCGGCGGACCGGGCCGGCCTGCGTGCCGGAGACGTGGTCCTGCGCATCGGCGACGTGCCGACCCCGGCGCTGTCCGCCCTCACCGACGCCCGCGCCCGGCACCGGCCGGGCGACCGGGTACGCGTGACGTACGACCGCAACGGCGACGAACGGACGGCCTCGCTGACGCTGGGCGACCTCTCGTAGGCGGGGGCGGGGCAGAGGCAGAGGTGGGGGTGGAGGCGGCGGGGACGGGGGACGGGACGGTGGTGCGCGGGGCCGGTCGCGGGCCCCGCCGGCCCCCGCGGGGGCCGCCCGGCCGGGCGGGGGGCAGCGGTGTGGTTTTGACAAAAGCCCGCCC
>NZ_JBEHZD010000322.1:0-9083 GCF_040240285.1 Streptomyces sp. HSW2009
CCCCACGCCGTCGCGCCCGGCGGCCGGCGAGGGGGACACCCCGCCGGCGCCGCGCCCCGCCGCCGCGGACCACGGCGCCGCAGGCGCCGTACGGGTGCGCCCCGCCCGGTGGGCCGACGACGAGGTGCTGGCCGCCATCGACCGGCGCATCTGGTCCACGCTGCACTCCGTACAGCCGCCGCCGCGCGCCCCGTTCGGCTCCTTCTTCGCCGACCACCATCCGCCGATGCAGCACCTGGTGGCCGAGGTGGACGGCAGGGTGGCGGGATATATCCGGCTCTGCCCGCCGACGCCGCTCGCCTCCAACGCCCACGTACGGCAGATACAGGGGCTCGCGGTGGAGGAGTGGGCCCGTGGGCGCGGGGCGGCGCGCGCCCTGTTGCGTGCGGCGTGCGCGGAGACCAGGCGGCAGGGCGCGTCCCGCCTCACCCTGCGCGTGCTGGGCCACAACGCGGCGGCGCGCCGGCTGTACGAGGCGGAGGGGTTCGCGGTCGAGGGCGTGCTGCCCGGGGAGTTCCTGTTGGCCGGCGCGTACGTGGATGACGTGCTGATGGGGCGCAGCGTCTAGCGGCGGCGGGGTCAGCCGGCGCCGCCGTCGCGGAAGCGGGCCCACAGCCGGGGGAGGCGCTCCGCGAGGGCCTTCTCGTCGGTCAGGTTCAGGAGGGTTCCGGCGGGTTCGTCGGCCGGCTCCGGGAGGCCGAGGTCCGGCGTCTCGGCCCCGGTGAGCTGCTCGTACGCCTCGTCGGCCGCGTACCCGAGGTCCTCCGCGTCGCCGTCCGTACGCGGGTCGAAGTCCTCGATCAGGTCAGCGAGGTCGTCGGGGTCGTACAGGGCCCCCTCGAAGACCTCCCGGCCCTGGCCGATCAGCCAGCAGCGGAAGTCCTCGAAGACGTCCTCGCTCGGGTCGCTGAGGAGCACGGCGGCGGCGCCCCACAGGTCCCAGTGGTAGGCGCGGTTGTAGCGGGCCTCGAAGTGGCGGGCGAAGTCGGTCACGGCGTCCGGGTCGAGTTGCACCAGCCGGTCGATGAGCAGGTCCGCCTGGGCGTCGGGGTCGCCGTCGGCGGCCTCGCGCGAGGCGTCGATCAACGCCCAAAACTCCGTCTCGTCCATCACAGGGACCAGCATCGGCCCTGTCCGCTGGCCGTGCACGCCGAGCAACCCGGATGCTGCTGTGTCGTTACCGCACCCGGGCCGGTCCGTTATGTGTCCGCTCGGGTGGGGGCGGGTGAGCGTCCGGGCGCGCGCCGGGTGAGCGTTCGGCCCGTGTGCGACTGGGCGGGGAACGGGTGGGGGGTACCCGGGGCGCGATCGGCGGGGCAGGTGGGTGTGCCCCGGGCGTGCCCCGGGGGTGCGATCGGCGGGGCGTCCGGCGGCCGGGGCGGAAAACTCGTCGTAGCCACGCCGCAATCACGACAGAAGATGACCGCTTTCTTCGGCACAGTCGTGCGCGGCCCGCTTCGGGGCCTGGACGAAAGGGACATCTGACGTGGAGACCGAGGGCGTACGCACCCTGACGGGCAAGGTGGCACTGGTCGCGGGCGCGACCCGGGGCGCGAGTCGGGCCATCGCCGTGGCGCTGGGCGGGGCGGGGGCGACGGTGTACGTCACCGGCCGCACCTCGCGCGAGGCGGCCGGCGCCGGGACCGTCCTGAGCGAGGTGGGTCGGGCCGAGACCATCGAGGAGACGGCGGAACTGGTCACCGCCGCCGGCGGCCGGGGCCTGGCCGTCCGCACCGACCACCTCGACCCCGACCAGGTACGCGATCTCGTGCGGCGCATCGACGCGGAGCACGGCCGGCTGGACATCCTGGTGGTCGGGGTCTGGGGCGGCGATCGGCTGATCGAGTTCGACACCAAGGTATGGGAGGTGGACCTGGAGAAGGGGCTGCGGATGCTGCGCCTGGGCATCGACACGCACCTCATCACCCAGCACTTCGCGCTGCCGCTGGTCATCAAGGAGCCCGGGGGGCTGGTGGTGGAGGTGACGGACGGGACGGCCGACTTCAACCGGACGTACCGGAACAACCTCTTCTTCGACATCACCAAGAACGTGCCGATCCGGGCCGCGTTCGGGATCTCGGAGGAGTTGAAGGAGTACGGCGGTACGGCGGTGAGCCTGTCCCCCGGCTTCCTCCGCTCCGAGGAGATGCTCGACCACTTCGGCGTGACCGAGGCGAACTGGCGGGACGCGATCGAGCAGCAGCCGCACTTCGCCATCGCCGAGTCCCCGGCGTACATCGGCCGCGCGGTCGCCGCACTCGCCGCCGACCCGGACCGGGCCCGCTGGACCGGCGCCTCGCTCTCCAGCGGCCAACTGGCCAAGGTCTACGGGTTCCGCGACACCGACGGCTCCCAGCCGGACGCCTTCGGCTACTTCGAAGACGTCGTCTTCGGCGGCCGGGACGGCCGGGCTGAGGACTATCGGTAGGGGGGCCGGGGGCGGGGGGGGCGGCGGCGGGGGGCCGGCCGCGTCGCCAGCGGCGGGCGGCCCGCCCTCCCCCCCCCGGGCTACGGCCCCGGGAGCGGAAGTCAATCCACCGCGTCGTACAGGGCGGCGGCGCGCGCCAGGGCCGTCGCCATCCGGGCGCGCAGCTCCGGCGGCTCCAGGACCTCGCACTCCGGGCCGAGCCCGAGCAGTTGCTCGTACGCGACGTCGAAGGTCTCCACGGGCAGGGTCACGGTGGTCCAGCCCCGGGCGTCGGGGGTGGGGGACGAGGCCAGTGATGCGCGGGCGGAAAGCGGGTCGGTGGCGAGTGGCAACAGGCGCACGCCGCGCTCCGTGAGCCGCAGGACCACCTCGGTGCGCAGGATCGAGCGCAGGAAGTCCGCCGCGCGCTCCGCCCAGAAGTCGGGCAGGGCGAAGTCCCGGTCGCGGGTGAAGTGCTCGCCGGACGGCTCCACCGCGGCGAACCGGTCGACCCGGTACACCCGCCACGACGCGTCCACCCGCGCCGCCAGATACCAGACGCCCGCCTTGAGGACGAGCCCGTACGGCTCCAGCACGCGCTCCACCTCGGTGCCGCCGCGGCGGTAGCGGCCCAGGAGACGGCGGTCGTCCCACACCGCGTCGGCGATCTCGGGGAGCAGCGGCGGGGAGTCCGGCTCGTGGTACCAGTTCGGGGCGTCGAGGTGGAAGCGCTGGGCCGCACCGTCCGCCGCGTCGCGCAGCTCGGGCAGCAGGGCCGCCGAGACCTTCAACCGGGCCGCGGAGGCCGCGTCGCCGAGCCCCATCTCGCGCAGCGCCGAGGGCACTCCGGAGAGGAACAGCGCCTCCGCCTCGGCCCGGCCGAGGCCGGTGAGCCGCGTGCGGTACCCGCCGATCAGGCGGTAGCCGCCGGCCCTGCCACGGTCGGCGTAGACCGGGACGCCGGCCTCGGACAGCGCCAGCACGTCCCTGGCCACCGTCCGCTCGGACACTTCCAACTGCTCCGCCAACTCGGCCCCCGTCATCGAGGCCCGGGACTGGAGGAGCAGCACCATCTTGATCAGTCGGGCCGCGCGCATGGGGTCATCATGCCCGCGGCCACTGACAGTCGCCGTCCTCGCGCCGGAAGAGCGTCGGCGGGCGAGCGCACGCGGCGTCCGGGGCCGATCCCGACTGGTCACCGGGTGCCCCGCGCTCCCCTGCTCCACGTGGGCGCGGGGCAGGGGAGCGCGGACGATGGCGTACGGGCCGGTCAGAGGCCGTACCGCTCCCTGGCCTCGCGCACCGTCTCCGGCTTGACCTCGCCGCGCTTGGCCAGGGCGGCCAGCGCTGCGACGGTCACCGACGGGGCGTCCACGCCGAAGTGGCGACGGGCGGCCTCGCGGGTGTCGGAGAGGCCGAAGCCGTCCGTGCCGATCGACGACCAGTCCTGCTCCACCCAGGGGGCTATCTGGTCGGGGACCGACCGCATCCAGTCGCTGACGGCGAGGACCGGGCCCGGTGCGCCAGCCAGGGCACGGGTGACGTACGGGACCCGATCCTCGCCCTTGAGCTGCGCCGCGTCACAGGACAGGGCGTCGCGGCGCAGCTCGGTCCAAGAGGGTGCCGACCAGACGTCGGCGGCGACTCCCCAGTCCGCGGCCAGCAACTGCTGGGCCTCCAGAGCCCAGTGGATGGCCGTGCCGGAAGCGAGGAGTTGCAGGCGCGGCGCGCCACCTTCGGCGGTGGGCACTGCGGCGGGGGCCGCGCCGGCGGGCGCCGGGAGGGCGTCGGCCGGGCGGTAGCGGTAGAGGCCCTTGAGGATTCCCTCTTCGACGCCGGGCGGCATCGGGGGCTGCACCTTGGTCTCGTTGTAGACCGTCAGGTAGTAGAAGACGTCCGGGTCCTCGCCGGGCGAGGGGCGGTACATCCGGCGCAGCCCCTCCTTGACGATCACCGCGACCTCGAAGGCGAACGCCGGGTCGTAGGAGAGCGCGGCGGGGTTGGTGGAGGCGATCAGATGGGAGTGGCCGTCCGCGTGCTGGAGCCCCTCGCCGGTCATCGTCGTACGGCCCGCGGTCGCGCCGATGACGAAGCCGCGCCCCAACTGGTCGGCCAGCGCCCAGAACTGGTCGGCCGTGCGCTGCCAACCGAACATCGAGTAGAAGATGTAGAACGGGATCATCGGCTCGGCGTGCGTGGCGTACGAGGTGGCCGCCGCGGTGAAGTCGGCCAGCGAGCCGGCCTCGGTGATGCCCTCGTTGAGGATCTGACCGTTCCTGGCCTCCTTGTAGTACAGGAGTTGGTCACGGTCGACCGGCTCGTACGTCTGGCCCACCGGGGAGTAGATCCCGGCCGAGGGGAACAGCGACTCCATGCCGAACGTGCGGGCCTCGTCGGGGACGATCGGCACCCAGCGGTGGCCGGTCTCCTTGTCCCGCATGAGGTCCTTCACCAGCCGGACGAACGCCATGGTGGTGGCGATCTCCTGGGTCCCGGAGCCCTTGTACAGCGATTCGAACGGCTTGTCCGCCGGCGCCGGCAGCGGCCTGGCGACCACCTTGCGGGCCGGGGCGGGGCCACCGAGCGCGGCCCGGCGCTCGCGCAGGTAGCGCATCTCGGGGGAGTTCTCGCCCGGGTGGGCGTACGGCACCAGCTCGTCGCTGAGGGCGCTGTCCGGGATGGGCAGTTCGAGCAGGTCCCGCATGGCGCGGAACTCCTTGCCCGTGAGCTTCTTCATCTGGTGGTTGGCGTTCCGCGACTCGAAGCCGGGGCCCAGTGTGTACCCCTTCACGGTCTGCGCCAGGATCACCGTCGGGGCGCCGCTGTGCTCGACCGCCGCGCGGTACGCCGCGTACACCTTGCGCGGCTCGTGGCCGGCGCGCGAGCTCTGGAACAGTTCGAGCAGCTTCGCGTCGGTCAGCTCCCGACCCAGCGCGGCGAGCGCCGGGTCGACACTGAAGAAGTGGTCACGCACGTAGGCCGCGTCGCGCGTGGCGTACGTCTGGAACTGGGCGTCCGGCACCTCGCGCAGCCTGCGCAGCAGCGCGCCCTCGGTGTCCCGCGCCAGCACGTCGTCCCACGCGCGGCCCCACAGCGACTTGATGACGTGCCAGCCGGCGGCGCGGAACTGGGCCTCCAACTCCTGCACGATCTTGAAGTTGGGCCGCACCGGGCCGTCGAGGCGTTGCAGGTTGCAGTTGATGACGAAGGTGAGGTTGTCCAGGCCCTCGCGGCCGGCCAGCGCCAGCGCCGCGGTCGCCTCGGGCTCGTCCATCTCGCCGTCGCCGAGGAAGGCCCAGACCCGGGAGCGTGAGGTGTCCTTGATGCCGCGGTGCTCCAGGTAGCGGTTGAACCGGGCCTGGTAGATGGCCGACAGCGGGCCGAGGCCCATGGAGACGGTGGGGAACTCCCACAGCCAGGGCAGCCGCCGCGGGTGCGGGTAGGACGGCAGGCCGGGCACGTCGCCGCTGCCCGCCTCCTGCCGGAACCGGTCGAGGTGCGCCTCGGTGAGCCGGCCGTCGAGGAACGCGCGGGCGTAGATGCCGGGCGACGCGTGGCCCTGGAGATAGAGCTGGTCGCCCGACTGGTCGCCCTCCTTGCCGTGGAAGAAGTGCTGGAAGCCGGTCTCGTAGAGCCAGGCGACGGAGGCGTAGGTGGCGATGTGGCCGCCGAGGCCGAGCCGCGAACCGCGGGTGACCATCGCGGCTGCGTTCCACCTGTTCCACGCCGTGATCCTGGCCTCCAACGCCTCGTCGCCCGGGTACGCGGGCTCGGCTGCGGTGGGGATCGTGTTGACGTAGTCCGTCTCCAGGAGCGGCGGCAGGCTCGGGGTCCCGGTCTGCGCGGCGTGCTCCAGGGTGCGGCGCAGCAGGTACCCGGCGCGGTGCGGCCCGGCCGCCTTGGTCACGGCGTCGAGGGACTCGCGCCACTCGGCGGTCTCCTGCGGGTCCCGGTCCGGGAGCTGGTCGAGCTGACTGTACGGCGGGCGTACGGCGTCGGGCATGAGGAGCCCCTTTCCGGTTTCCGGACGAAGTGAGCGGGAGCGGCAGGCAGGGTCGGGTCGCGCCCCATCACCGACGATAAGACGCTGATCGATGATCGATCAATAATTCCCGGGCGAAACCGCAAAAGTCGGCACGCGGTGTCGCGATGCCCGGCACGGAGTGCCGGAATTCTTGGGTTGAGGAGGGGGATCGGTGAGGGGGGCGAGCGGGTTGCTTGGGCTGAGTGGTGGGGCGGGGTCAGCGGGCCGTTCTGACCAGGCCCCATTCGTAGGCGGCGATGACCAGGTGGACCCGGTCGCGGGCGTCGAGCTTGGTGAACAGCCGCGCGACGTGGGCCTTGGCGGTGGCGACGGCGATGCTCAACTCGGCGGCTATCTCGGCGTTGGACAGGCCCCGGCCGACCAGGGTGAGCACCTCGCGCTCCCGGTCGGTGAGGACGGCGGAGGCCCGGGCCGGGGGCGCCGGCTCCGGGCGGTCGGCGAACTCCTCGATCAGCCGCCGGGTGACGCTCGGCGCGATCAGCGCGTCGCCGGCCGCGACCACCCGGATCGCCTCCAGGATGCTGTCCAACGCCATGTCCTTGACGAGGAACCCGCTCGCCCCGGCGCGCAGCGCCGCGTACACGTAGTCGTCGTCATCGAAGGTGGTGAGGATGAGGCTGCGGACGCCCGGTTGGTCGGCCGTGAGCTGGCGGGTGGCCTCGATGCCGTCGAGTTCGGGCATCCGGATGTCCATGACGACCACGTCGGGCGTGACCTCGGCGGCCAGCCGCACGGCCTCGGCGCCGGTCGCCGCCTCGCCCACCACCACGATGTCGGGCGTATCGGCCATCAGGACCCGCAGCCCGGCCCGTACCAGGGGCTGGTCGTCGGCCAGAACGACGCGCACGCTCATCGCGCCACCCCCGGCGCCGCGGCCCCGTCCGCTGCCGACGCGTCCTGGCCGGCCGCCCCGGCCGGCACCGGCAGCTCGGCCGTCACCGTGAACCCGCCGCCCGGTCGGGGGCCCGCCGAGAGCCGGCCGCCCAGCAGGCCGACCCGCTCCCGCATGCCGATGATCCCCAGGCCGGCACCGGGGTCCACCGTGCCGCCGCGGCCGGCGTCGGTGATCTCGACCGTCACCGCCGCCTCCCGGTAGGCGACGGTCACCCGGCAGGTGTCGGTCCGGGCGTGCCGGATCACGTTGGTGAGCCCCTCCTGCACGATCCGGTAGCCCGCCAGGTCGATGTCGGGCGGCAGCGGCCTGCGCTGGCCCGCCCACTGCACCTCGACCCGTACGCCCGCGTCCGCCGTCGTCGCGGCCAGCCGCCCCAGGTCGGCCAGGCCGGGGGCGGGCTCGCGGAGGTCCACCGGGCCCTCGGTGTCCGACTCGCCGCGGCGCAGCGCGACCAGCGTCCGCCGCAGTCCGGCGAGCGTCTCCCGGCTGGTGGCCTCGATGACGGACAGGGCCTTGCGCGCTTCGGCGGGCTGGGACTCGATGACCCGGCTGCCGACGCCCGCCTGGATGGCGATCACGCCGATGCTGTGCGCGATCATGTCGTGCAGTTCGCGGGCGATGCGCAGCCGCTCGGCGGTGACGGCCCGGGCCGTGGCCTGTTCGCGCAGGGCCGCGGCGTGTTCGCGGCGCTCGCGCAGCGTCCGCCCGATCGTCCAGGCGATCACCACGGCCAGCGCCAACAGCGCCAAGCCGTTGAGGGTGTCCTCCTGGGCGAGCATCCTCACGGACACCACGGTGGCCTGTACGTACAGGGTCAGTGCCGCCATCGGCAGACTCACCTGCCACGGTCGGTGCGCCGCCAGGTAGCCGAGGGCCACGTCGGCCCCCAGGATCAGCCAGTAGATGGGGACCCACGTGAGCTCCGGCGGCGTCGCAGCGGTGACCGTCCCCGCCAGCATCAACAGCAGGGCCGGCACCGGGCTGCGCCGCAGCAGCCACCACGGCAGGGCCAGAGCAGCGAGCAAGAGCACGATCCGCGTCGCCGCCGTATACCGCGGTACCTCCTGCACCGCGGCGAACAGTGTCACCGGGTGCAGCAGCGCCGCGCCCCAGACCAGCGCCGTCCGCACGGTGGGCCGAGCGCGCTTGCGCGGCTCCGCGGGTGCGGGCTCCGCGGCGCGGTCCGGTCGGGGCGGGCGGCTGCGCCCGCGGCGCGCGGTGATGGGCATGGCGGGATCGTACGGGCCACGCCGCGGCGCGACATCGGCCCGGGGGAGTAAGCCCGTGGGCTATAGCCGGCGTGCCCCGTTGCCGTCCGTGGCCCGATGACCGGGGGCGCCCGGGCAGGGCACCGTGGAGCCTGCCCACCCGCCGGAACCCGGGCCCGGCGCGGGGTGGGCGGGCCGCTGCGGTCGGGGGGTCGCAGCGCGTCCACGGGCCCCCGCCCGGTCACCCGGAGCGGGGCGGGGGCCGGCCGGGCGGGGGGAAGCGGGCCGCGCCGCCGCCCACCGGGCCGCGCCCGCTCGGCCCCGGAACCGCGTCACCCACGAGCAGACGGAGGACGACACGTGCACATGCTCTGGTTACTCGTCACGGCGGTCACCGCCGTGTTCCTGGTCCACTGCGGGCCCCGGTGTCTTTTACACATCTGACGCTGCCGCCGATACTCCGTGTGTTGATCTCGGGGGTGGGCGGATCATTAAAAAAAAGTGGGGGGGGGGGGGGGGGGGGGGGGG
>NZ_JBEHZD010000323.1:0-9081 GCF_040240285.1 Streptomyces sp. HSW2009
CCCCCCCCCCCCCCCCCCCCCCCCCCCCCCCCCCCCCCCCCCCCCCCCCCCCCCCCCCCCCCCCCCCCCGCCCCCCGGCCCCCCCCCCCCCCCCCCCCCCCCCCCCGCACGGTGGGCGCCGGGGCCGCACACTCGCCCCAGTCGCCACGTGGCGACAACCCACCGCCAGCCGGCCGCGCTCCACCGCGTACCCTTACAGACGCCCGCATGTCCGACTTCTCCACGTCGGGCCCTTCGCGCACGTGGCTGCCCGGCATCCGACTGCCGCACATCCGGCGCTTCCGCGGGTCGAGGTCCCTCCGGCGGGGCGCGCCGCCCCGGGCCGCTCCGCGCCGGCTCCCGCCCCATCGGGCCGGCGGCGAGCGGGCCGCCAGCGGACGGGGCCCGCCCGGGGCGCCGCCGCCCCGAACCGACACCATCACCGCCACCCCCCATTCATTCTTCAGTTGCGCAAGCCGGGAACTATGGCGTGACGCGCCCCGTTGGGTTCGGGTGAAGGGCGCTGGTCCGGGGGCCGGGCCGGGCGCCCGTGCCGCGCGGACAGAGCAGCGGACAGCGCAGACGAAGGAGAGCACCACCGATGGGCGTGAGCCTCGCCAAGGGTCAGAACGTCGTCCTCAACCAGGACGGCACGCCGCTCGCGGACGTCACGGTCGGTCTCGGCTGGGACGCCCAGCCGGCCGGCGGCGCGGCCATCGACCTGGACGCGTCCGCCGTGATCTGCGGCGCGGACCGCAAGGTCGTCTCCGACGACCACTTCGTCTTCTACAACAACCTCAGCAGCCCGGACGGCGCGGTGCGGCACACCGGCGACAACACGACCGGCGAGGGCGACGGGGACGACGAGCAGCTCATGGTCGACCTCGACGGCCTCGGCGAGGGCGTGGAACAGGTCGTCTTCACCGTCTCCATCCACGACGCGGAGGCCCGCGGCCAGAACTTCGGCCAGGTCAGCGACGCGTACATCCGGGTCGTCGACAACCTCACCGGCCGCGAGATGTGCCGCTACGAGCTGTCCTACGACGCCGCCGAGGAGACCGCGATGGTCTTCGGCGCGCTCTACCGCAGGGCCGGCGACTGGAAGTTCCGCGCCATCGGCCAGGGGTACGCGTCGGGGCTGGCCGGCATCGCCAAGGACTACGGCGTGGCGGTGGGCTGATGGGTCAGTGCCCGGGCGCGAGCGCGGATGCGGGGCTGAGCCCCGACCTGGACCGGACGCGGGCGCGGATGCAGGGTTGAGCCCCGGCCTGGGCCGGACGCGGGCGCGCGTACGCGGAGGCCGAGCGCCGACCTGGCCCCGGGCGCGGGCGCGCGTACCGTCGCGGAGGCCGAGCGCCGCCCCGGGCCGGACGTGGGCCCGTACCCGACACGGATGCCGGAGCTGACCGCCGACGCGGGCGCGCCCCGTTCCGGCCACGGCGCGCCACCACCCGGCAGGGCGCACCGCCGCGTACCCCGTCGCCCGGGTGGCCAGCCCAACACCCACCCCGCTCCACCCCACGACCACGCCTCGCGAACGAGTCGAAGCCCCAGGCCAGGCCGGTGGGCCCGGCGCGCACGCGGCGGGCGGGCCGCGGCCTGCCCGCCGGCCCGGTGTCACTGCCGGCACCTACACTGGGCGCCTGGGGCCGCGGGGTGCCCCCGAGGGGAGAGCTAGCGTGTCCGGACCTGTCGGTGACTTCGACGACCCGCCGGCCGAGGTGCTCAACGAGGCGGCTGCCGCGTTCGGCCTGCTGGCCGCTGCGGCGCGACTGCACATCGTCTGGGCGCTGGCGCAGGGCGAGAGCGACGTCACGGGGCTGGCCGAGCGGGGCGGCGGCGCGCTGCCCGCGGTGAGCCAGCACCTGTCCAAGCTCAAGCTCGCCGGCCTCGTCTCCTCCCGCCGCGAGGGCCGCCGCCAGGTGTACTACGTCGCCGATCCCGACGTGGTGACCGTGGTCCGGCTGATGGTCGGACAGCTCGCCGCCCGCGCCGCCGATGACACCGCGGCGCCCCGCAGACTCCGCAGGACCGGTGCCTGAGGCGGCTGCGGCGCCGGCATCGAACCCTCCTCCCGACCCGACCGCGCCATCCGACCCCGCCGCCCCGCCGACCATCGGCGCCGCGGCGGACGCGCTGGCCGGGCTGACCGCGCTCCAGGTGCTCCGCACGCTCGACAGTTCGCCGCGCGGGCTGACCGACGGCGAGGCCGCGGCGCG
This sequence comes from Streptomyces sp. HSW2009, assembly GCF_040240285.1. Classification (NCBI taxonomy): domain Bacteria; kingdom Bacillati; phylum Actinomycetota; class Actinomycetes; order Kitasatosporales; family Streptomycetaceae; genus Streptomyces; species Streptomyces sp. HSW2009. The sequence continues at coordinate 2,199 of NZ_JBEHZD010000323.1, forward strand.
GCTGGACCGTGCCGGCGGGAACACGCTGCCCGCGTGGCGCGCGGTGCCCTGGCCGCGCCGGTTCCTGCGCAGCACGCGTGACCCGTTCACGGCGGTCCTGCTGCTGCTCGGCGTGGTCTCGGCGCTGGTGGCGTCCTGGGGCACCGCCTGTGTGATCCTCGCCCTGGTGCTGGTCAGTTGCGTCCTGCGGACCTTCGGCGAGCATCGCGCCGCCCGGTCCATGGCCGCCCTGCGCGAACTGGTCGCCACCACCGTGACGGTGCTGCGGCGCGATACGGGGCAGGCCCAGCCGCGCGCCCGCGAACTGCCCGTGGACGAACTGGTGCCGGGCGACGTGATCAGGCTCGGCCCCGGCGACCTGGTCCCCGCCGACCTGCGGCTGCTCAGGGCCGCCGGGCTCACGGTGCAGCAGGCCGCGCTGACCGGCGAGTCCGTGCCGGTGGTCAAGGAGCCGGTGGACGCGCCAGGACCCGGCACGGACGGCCTCCTGGCCCGGCCGGAACTCTGCTTCCAGGGCAGCAGCGTGGCCAGCGGCACCGGCACCGCCGTGGTCCTGGCGACGGGGCAGGCCACCCAGTTCGCCCGCGCGCACACCGAGCCGGGGCCGCAGCGGGCCAGCGCCTTCGACCGCTCCGTGCACGGCATCTCCTGGACGCTGGTCCGCTTCATGCTGCTCACCCCGCCGCTGGTGCTGATGGCGGGCGCGGCGGCGGAACGGGGCGGGGCGGTGCCACGGGGGAACGGGGCGGGCCGGCGGTCAGACCGGCATCGGGCGCGTCCGGCCGCGGCCAATTCGGCTCCGCTGCGGGCGGGTTACTGCCACGTCCGGGTCCCGTCTTCGCCAGGACACATGGCGGTGACGTCGGGACCCTACACTCGCTCGCGTGAACCAGGCATCGGGGGACGGCCGGGAGTACCGCGTCGCGGAATTGGGCCGCGCGGCGGGGGTCAAGGTGCGCAATCTGCGCTACTACCAGGGCCGCGGGCTGCTGCCACCGCCGCGCTACGTGGGCCGGGTGGCGCTCTACTCCGAGGCGCACCTCGCCCGGCTGCGGCTGATCAGCGACCTGCTGGCGCGCGGCTACACGGTCAGGGGGATCGCCGAACTGTTCGCCGCTTCGGACCGGGGCAGTTGCGTCGCGGAGTTCCTGGGCTTCGAGGAACACTTCGCCGAACAGCAGCCGGCGCGCGCCGGCCCCGCCGACGCACCGGTGGTCACCTGCCGCGCGGAGCTGCGCGAACGCTTCGGCGACCAGCTCACCGACGAGACCCTGCACCGCGCGGCAGAGCTCGGCTACCTCACCGTCGACGGGGAGACCATCACCCACCCCAGCCGTCAACTCCTTGACAGAACAGAGGAGTTGGTACGCAGCGGAGTCCCCCTCGCCGCACTCCTCACGGTGAGCGCCCTGGTCCGCGACCACACCACGGAACTGGCCGAACACCTGGCCAGCGCCGTCCGCACCCATCTCATCGACGGCGACGGCAACAGCGACAGCGACAGCGACAGCGAGGGTGGCGCTAGCGAGGGCAGCGGCGACAGCGGCAGTGGGGGCGTCCGCGAGGACGGGGGCGGCAGCGGAGACACCGAAGCCCCCGCAAGCACCGACCCCACCAGCAGCACCGACCCCACCGGCCGATCCAGCCGCGCCCCACACGCCACCCCGCGCGACAGCGCCACCCCCGGCGCACCGACCCCTCGCCCCCGTACGCCGACAGCCGGGCGAGTGGCGAGCGCCATGGACACCCTGCGCCCGCTGGCCGGCGAGTTGGTCCGCGCCGAGTTCGCACGGGCGATGGGCCTCCAGGTGGCGGCCGAACGCGCCCACCACGCCCCGACGCCGACGCCGACTCCAGCGCCAACCCCGGCCCCAACGCCAGCCCCACCCCCGGCCGCGACGCCATACGAGAACGAGGCACCGCCCACCGGCCCGACCGCCACCCCGGCGCCGGCTCGTACCACCGCAGAACCAGCCCCCGACGCCACCCACGGGACAGGCACGGACACGCCAACCGGGCCGAACACCGACTGAACCACCCCGCACCAACCACCACTCCCGCCCCACGGCATGATCACGCCAACTGCGGCCCCACGACCGGGTTCGACAACGACGTCATAGCTGCACCTAGCCGACCCGTCGTGCCGTCGATCGCAAAACTGACGCACCGTCAAAACCTGCCTGACCGGCCGAAAACCGCTCTGAGCTGATCTTGTCAATGGCCATTGGCAGCTTTAGGCTCAGGCCCGTTACCTCGCGTAATGAGCTCGGTTCATGTTGTGCGCGGACCCCGTTCCGCGCGGTTGCTCTGAAGGAGCCCCTCATGACGAACCGCACGCACCGCTCCCGCGTTCTGACCACTTCCGCCGCCGGCGTCGCCGCGGCAGCCGCCATCGCGCTCTCGCTGGCCGGCACCGCGACCGCCGAGTCGTCGGCCCGGGCGGCCGGCTCCACCACCGTTTCCCCGGCGGGCCACTACTTCGCCGCCAAGCAGTCGGGCAACGTCGTCCTCAAGGCCGGGCCGCTCACCGTGACCTGTGCCGTCTCCACCTCGCAACCGGCCGGCAGCGGCAGCGCCAACCAAATACCGGCCGCGCCCAACAACACCAACGCCAGCGGCCCGGTGTCCGGCACCATCACCGCGCCCAGCTTCGAGTCCTGCACCAGCAACGTGCCGGGCCTGAACGTCTCCATCGCCACCTCGGGCACCTGGGGCATCTCGATCCAGCACGGTTCGCCGATCACGGCCAACCTGTCGACCCCGAGCGGCGGTCTGGTGATGAACCTGACCGGCGCCCTCACCTGCACCGGCACCTCCGGCGCCGCCAGCGTCGGCGGCACCTGGACCAACGGCGCCCCGGCCAAGCTCGCCTACGCCGAGTCCAGCGTCCCGGTGACCATCACGGGCGGCGCCGGCTGCCCGACCGACATCACCTCGGCCACGCTCAGCGCGGCCTACGACGTCTCCAACGTCACCGACCCGGCGGCCGGGCTCACCGTCACCGCCTGATCCCAAGGAACCGCGCCAACAGCCCGTACGGACCGCGCCGCGGACGCCAAGAGGCCGGGGGGGGGGGCCCCCCCCCGCCCCCCCCCCCCCCCCCCCCCCCCCCCCCCCCCCCCCCCCCCGCCCCCCCCCGCGGGGCCGCGGCGCGGGGCGGGGCGGGCGCCCCCCCGCCCCCGCGCGGCCCCCCGCGCCCCCCCGGCCCGGGGGCGCCGCCCCCCCCCCCGTCCCACCCCGCGACCGCACCCTCCCGCGCCTCCCCTACCGTTGGCGCATGCCTGCCACCCCTGCCCCGGCCTCGCTGACCCAGGCCGTGCCCCTCGTCGACGGCGTGCTGATCCGCCCCGCCGCACCGGCCGACGCACCGGCACTGGCCGCGGCCCTGCGGCGCAACCGCGAGCACCTGCGGCCGTGGGAACCGCGCCGCCCCGACGACTTCTTCACCACCGAGGGCCAGCGCATCCGGCTCCAACAGCAGGTGCTTGAGCGGCACTCCGGGCGCGAGTTCGGCTGGCTGCTGGTGGACGGGACGGAGATCGCCGGTTCGATCACGCTGACCGGCATCGTGCGCGGCCCCTTACAGAACGCCTCGCTCGGCTACTGGGTCGCCGCCGACCGGATCGGCCGCGGCCTGGCCAGCGCCGCGGTGCGCGCCGTGTGCGCGACGGCCGACCAGCGCCTGGCCCTGCACCGGGTGCAGGCCGGGACGCTGCCGGACAACGTGCGCTCCCAGCGCGTGCTCGCCAAGTGCGGCTTCGACCGGATCGGCACCGCCGAACGCTATCTGCACATCGACGGCGCCTGGCGCGACCACGTCCTCTTCCAACGCATCCTCAACGACCACGAACCGATCTGAACCACCGCCTCACCCCAGCCCCGCCGGCGCCTCGCCGCTGCTGGCCGCCGCCTGACCGCCGTTCGACCACTCGCTGACCGCCGCCGGCCCGCCACCGGCCCGCGCCGGAACCCACCGGTGCGGTACGGACCTGCCCGTGCCGTGCCGTGCCGCGCGTACGGCCGTTCGAGATGCGGGCCGGGGCGCGCGGACGGATGCTTGCTGAACGCGACGATCCGTTCGGGGCGAGCGGGAGGGCAGGGATGTTCTCAGGTCTGGGCCGTCTGGTGGTACGGCGGCCGTGGTGGGTCATCGTGGCCTGGGTCATCGCCGGTACAGCGGTCATCTCGCTCGCCCCCAAGCTCACCTCCACCAGCGACGAGGCGAGCTTCCTGCCCTCCAGGTACGAGTCGATCAAGGCGTCGGACCTCCAGGAGAAACAGTTCCCGCAGCAGCAGAACGTGGGCGCGATCATCGTCTTCCAGCGCGCCGACCGCGCCCGGCTGACGGCGGCCGACTCCGCCGACGTACGCAAGGTCGCCGACCGGCTGGCCCGGCAGAAGATCCCCCAGGTGCAGGACGTCAGCGCCGCCCCGGTGGCACCCAACAAGCAGGTGCAGACCGCGATCGTGGCCATGCCCAAGCTGAACAACCCGGACGACACCGCCCAGCAGGACGCCGTCCAGAAGATCCGCGACGACCTGCCGTCCGCGCTGCGCGGCACCGACCTCACGGCGGGCGTCACCGGGTCGGCCGCACAGGCCCTGGACGAACGCGAGTCCGCCGACCGGGCCGGGGTGCTGGTGGCCGTCGGCACCATCGTGATCATCGTCGTGCTGCTGCTCGTCATCTTCCGCAGCCCGCTCATCGCGCTGCTGCCCGTGGTGCTCATCGGCCTCATCGCGCCGCTCGCCACCGGCCTGATCGCCAGCGCCAACGAGCTCTTCGACATGAAGACCGACAGTTCCATCCGGGAGCTGCTGACGGTGGTGCTGTTCGGCGTCGGCACCGACTACATCCTGTTCCTGCTCTTCCGCTACCGGGAGGCGCTGCGCGCCGGCGAGGACGCCAAGAGCGGCATGGTGCACGCCGTGGAGCGGGTCGGCGAGGCCATCGCATCGGCCGCCGGCGCCGTCATCGTCGCCTTCGCCGCGCTCGCGCTGTCCACGCTCGGCATGCTGAAGTCGATGGGCCCGGCCCTGGCCATCGCGGTCTTCGTGACCCTGCTCGCCGGCCTCACGCTGGTGCCCGCGGTGGTGTCGCTGCTCGGCACCCGGATCTTCTGGCCCTCGCGCTCGTGGCGGGCCGAACCGTCCGGCGCCGGCTTCGCCCGCTTCGGCGCGCTCCTCGCCCGCCGGCCCGCGGTGTGGGCGCTGGCATCGGCGGTGTTCATGGGGGCGCTCACGGCGGGCGCGCTCGGCTACCGCGCCAACTTCGACCTCGCCGGCTCCTCGCTGCCCAAGTCCAAGGAGTCGATGGTCGCCCAGCGCGACATGGAACGGGGCTTCCCCGCCGGCACCACCGACCCGAGCTCGGTCTACCTGGACGCCACCGACGGCCGGCCCCTGGACCGCGCCGCCGTGACCGCGCTCCAGAAGCGGCTGCGGGCGGTCGACGGCGTCGGCTCGGTCGACCCGGCCACCCTCAGCAAGGACCGGCGCACCGCGGCGTACGAGGTGGTGCTCACCGACCCGCCCGCCTCCGACGACGCGCTGGACACGGTGCGCACCGGACTGCGCCCGGCCGCAGACGAGGCGGCCCCGGCCGGCACCCGGGCCCTGGTGGGCGGCACCACGGCGGTGTACGTGGACATCAACAAGGCCGTGGACCGCGACTACGCCGTGGTCTTCCCGGTCGCCGCCCTCTGCATCATGATCATTCTGGGGCTGCTGCTGCGCAGTCTGGTCGCGCCCTGGTACCTGCTGCTGTCGGTCGCGCTCGGCTTCGGTGCCACGCTCGGCGCCACCTCGCTGCTCTTCCAACAGATCGGCAGCCAGCCGGGGCTGATGTTCATGCTGCCGGTGATCATGTACCTGTTCGTGGTGGCACTGGGCACCGACTACAACATCCTGATGGTCTCCCGGCTCCGCGAGGAGGCCCGCGAGGGGCGCGAGCCGCGGGACGCGGCGGGCACCGCCGTACGCCACTCGGGGCCGACCATCGCCGCCGCCGGCGTCATCCTCGCCGGCACCTTCGCCACCCTGATGCTCGCCGGCAACGCCACCCTGTCGCAGATGGGGTTCGCCCTGTCGTTCGGCATCGCGGTGGCCGCGTTCGTGATGGCCATGATCTTCACGCCCGCCCTGACGGCGCTCATCGGCCACACGGCGTGGTGGCCGGGCCACGGCGACCGCGGCCGACCGTCGCCCCGTACACCCGCCGCGACCACCGCCCCGCACTCCCCTGCCGACCCGCCCGCGCACCCGCCGCAGGACCCACCCGGCCCTTGAGAACCCGCCCGTTCCCTGAGAGCGGGCCCGGCCCCGGTCACGTACGGCGGTGTGACGGTGCGGCCGGTGCGGTCCTCGGACGGCGCGGTGGTACGGCGGTACGGCACGGCTGGGGCCACCGGTTACGGCGGGTGCAGCAGGCGGTTCGGTACGAGGCGGGTGAGGGGCGGGGCGGGGTCGTGGCTCAGCGGGGCGCGTCGGCGGGGGTCGGCTGGCCGTCCGCGTCGGCTTCCGGGTCCGGGTCCGGGGCTGAGTTGCGGTCGGTGTCGCAGTCGGTGTCGCGGTCCGCGTCGGGGCGGAGGGCGGGGGCGGTGCCCGAGGCGGGGGCCGTACCGACGGCAGGACCGGTCGCGGCGGTCGGAGCGGTGCCCGAGGCGGGACCGGCGCCGGCGGCCGGGCCGGTGCCCGAGGCCGGGTCGACGACCGCCACCGGGACCCTGGTCAACCGGTCTCCCGCCGCTTCGGCGGCATCCGGTGCGTCCAGTGCGTCCGGTGCGTCCGGTGCCGGTGCGGGCGACGGGGCCCCTGCCGCCACGGGGACCGAGGCGGGCCGGTGCGCGGGGCCGGCCGCGGCGGCCGACGCCGCCACGGGTTC
>NZ_JBEHZD010000324.1:0-9060 GCF_040240285.1 Streptomyces sp. HSW2009
CCGCCGCGCTGCGCGGGCCGCCGGGGCCGGTGGCCGGCTCAGCCGCGGGGCAGCACGGCGGCCAGCACGTCCGGCAGGGCGTACCAGTCGGCGGTGGCGAAGCTCGCGTGCCGGGTGGCCAGCTCGCCGACCCGGGTACGGGCCTGCTCCGGCGTGGGCGAGGTGCCGTCGATCGCCGGCGGCACCTTGTGGGCGTCCGTCATGACCAGCAGGTAGTGGTTGCGGTCGTACCAGGCGGTGTCGATGTTCTGCCGCACGTAGCTGGCCGCGTCGCCGTCGAAGAGGACGAACCAGGGCCGGATCGTGGCGTCCGCGTACCGCTCGCGCGGGTCGCCGGCGCTCGCGCCGTGCACCGCGGGGAAGGCGGTGGCGCGCGGGAGTTCGTCGCGGGCGGCCAGGTCGCGCAGGTGGGTGGCGTACTCGCGGTCGGTCCACAGCTTGTCGAGCGGGTTGTTCTCCTCGACGGTGCCCGGGATCAGCTCGACCAGGAACTTGCCGGCCAGCGCGCTCCTGGTCGGCCAGCCCTGCTCGCGCACCGCCGCGTCCGCCGTGGCGTGGTCGCCCGTCAGGTCGGCGGGCCGGAAGAGGGCGTCGCCCAGGGTCCGGTCCAGCAGCGCGTCGAACTCGTCGGGCCCGCGGTCGCGCTTGTCGTAGAAGCCGTCCTTGAGCTCCACCTTGATCAGCACCGGCCGGTGGCCGGGGTGCGCGTCGTGCCAGGCCCGCAGGTCGGCCAGGCAGCCCGGCAGGTCGCGGTCGGTGCGCTGGCCGGTGCGGAGGTCGGCAGCCGATGCGGCGCCCGTGCAGTTGTTGTCGTTGCCCAGCGGGTTGCTGTGCGAGACCCGCCAGCCCGGCCCGAACGCATTGGTCCACACGTCCAGTTCGAGCAGCGCGGCGCCGGAGTCCAGCGCATCGGCGAGCCGGGGGTAGCTGCTCTTCTCGTACGCGTTGTGCACGCCGACCGACGTGGTGGCCGCGTAGGCGCGGTCATCGGCGTCCGAGCCGGCACCGGCCGGGGCGGTGCCCCCGACGAGCAACCCGGCGAGCGCCGCGAGCGTGACCGTACCCCGAACTACCGCCGTGCCCATGCCCGTTCCCCCGTCGTCTCCCGCTACCGCCCGAACGCGCGCCAGCGTACGGGAGGGCCGGCGGCTGCCACCAGGGCGGGGGCCGGGTGGTGCGGTGAGGCCTGGCGGGCGGCTCCGACGGGCGGCCCTGGCCGGTGGTCCGGGCAGGCGGTCCGGGCAGACGGTCCCGCCGGGCAGGTGTCGCGTTGACCCTCCACCGAACTGCAACTAACCTCATTACAGTTTCACCTGCCCCAGGGTCCGGACGCCCGGACCCCCGACGACTTCGCGTGGCGACGTATCGAGGCACCGACGCCTCGGCGTTGGGACGCACCACCCCGTCGGCGGCGCGACGACACACCACCCGATCGACACACGCCGACCGACAGCCGATCGACAGCGACAGGAAGCGACAGGAGGGGCATCGTGAGCCTCAGCAGCAGGAGTGCGGTGGCCATCCACGCGTTGACGCTGCTGGCCCGGCGGGCCGAGTCCTCGCTGGCCCCGCTGCCGTCGGCGGAGGCCGCGGAGAGCCTGGCGAGCAACCCGGTTCTGGTGCGGCGCATCCTGGGCAGCCTGCGGGACGCCGGCCTGGTGACATCGGTCGAGGGCCGCGGCGGCGGCTGGTCGCTGGCCCGCGACGCGCGCGAGATCACGCTCTACGACGCGTTCGCCGCCGTGGAGTCCGGCCCGATCCTGGCCCGGCACCCGCACCCGCCCAGCACCGACTGCGAGGTCGGACGCCATATGCGGGCGCTCCTGGAGACGGAGTTCGAGGCGGCGGAGCAGGCCCTGCGGGAGCGGCTGGGCCGGACCACCATCGCCCATCTATTGCACCGGGTGCACACGGTCGAGCGGGAACTCTCCACCGCTCCCCCGACCGACGCCCACTGACCCACCCCGCACCACCGACCACAAAGGGCGGAGGCAGCCCCTCCGCTCTTGCTTCAGCACCAAACTGCAACCATTTCAGTTTCAGTTTACGTTGCGCTTCACGAGGACCGCAGTTCACCAGGGAGGACGTACGACATGACGCCGACAACGACCGAACAGCCGCGCATCGCGGTGGTAACGGGAGCCGGGCGGGGCATCGGACTCGCGACCGTACGCGCGCTCGTCGACGACGGGTACGCGGTCGTCGCCGGAAGCCGCACCGTCACCGATGCGCTGGCGGAGGTGACGCCGGACGCCCTGGAGGTCGACCTCGGCACCCCCGAAGGCCCCGCGCGACTGGTTGAGTACGCGCTCAGCCGCCACGCCGGGATCGACCTGCTGGTCAACAACGTGGCGGGCGTCTCGTCGCCACCCGGCGGCTTCGCCCAACTCGACGACGCGGCCTGGCTCCACACCTTCGACCTGACGCTGATGGCGGCGGTCCGCGCCACCCGGGCGGCGCTGCCCAGCCTGCTGGCGCGGCGCGGCGCGGTGGTCAACATCAGTTCGGTCAACGCCAGGCTGCCGCAGCCCCGGCTGGTCGCCCAGTCGGCGGCCAAGGCGGCACTGTCCAACCTCGGCAAGGCGCTCGCGGAGGAGTTCGGGCCCGGCGGGTTGCGGGTCAACACCATCTCGCCGGGCCCGGTCCGTACGGACGTGTGGACCTCCCCCGACGGGCCCGGGGCGGCGCTGGCCCGGCGGGTCGGCCTGTCGCCCCAGGAGTTGCCGGCCTTCCTCGGCGCGTCGACCGGTCGGTTCACCGAACCGGCGGAGATCGCGGCGCTCGTGGTGTTCCTCGCTTCCGGGCAGGTCGCCAACATGAGCGGCGCGGACCTGGTGGTCGACGGCGGGCTGCTCAAGTCCCTCTGAGCGGCCCGCCGTCAGCCGGCCCGGCAGCGGTGCGCGCCGGCCGCGCCTCCCCGCCCGGCCAGGAGGTTGAGCGGCGGCTGATCTTCACGTGACGTACGGGCCACACTGGGGCGGGAGTTCACGACCGTGGAGGAACGCATGAACGTCACTCGCCGGCTGCGGCCGGTCCCGCTCGCGGCCACCGCGCTGACCGGGGTCACCGCCCTCTACCTGGCCCTGGTCGTGGTCGGCAACGTCACCGACTTCGGCACCAACCGGGAGTTCGTCCGCCACGTCCTGGCGATGGACACCACCTTCAAGGACGAGGACCTGATGTGGCGCGCGATCACCTCGCGCCCGCTCCAGGACGTCGCGTACGTCGCGATCATCTGCTGGGAGGCGGTGTCCGCCCTGCTCCTGTGCCTGGCCACGGTGCGGTGGGCGCGCGGGATACGCGGCGGCCCGGTGGAGTCGGCCCGTACGGGCAGCACGTGGGGGTTGGTGATGGTGCTGGTGCTGTTCGGCGGTGGCTTCATCGGCGTCGGCGGCGAGTGGTTCGCGATGTGGCAGTCCGAGGACTGGAACGGGTTGGACGCGGCCACCCGGAGCGTGGTGCTGGCCGGCGTCGCCCTGCTGGTGGTCCACCTGCCGCTCCGGGACGAGCGGACGCAGGACGGGCCACGGGGCGGGGAGCGGGGCTGACAGCGGCCGGGCGGGCGACGGGCCTGACCCGTGTGAGCCGCCTGCGTGGCCGGGCCGGGCGCCGGGCCGGGCCGCCCCACCGGCCCGGTTCGGATGATGCCGGGCGCTGCGCCGTGACCTCGGCACCGCCCGGGCGGATACGTAGGGCGACGCAGGACCACCGCAGGTCCGACGCACCGTCGAGGCGAGGAGACGCCATCATGTGGAACATGCCGAGGAAGCTGTCAGCGGCGGGGGCGACGCTCCTGGCCTCCGCGCTGCCGGCCGGGATCGCACACGCCGACGAAACGCACAGCAACTCGCACAACGCCCCGCGCATGGCGCTGATCTCCACCGGCCAGATCGACGACCCGATGGAGGACGTACTGGAGCACGCGGCCCTGCTCGGCCGCACCAGCACGGTCGACTGACCCCGCGGCGGGGGCAGGGGCGAGCCGGGAACGTTCGGGGGCGCCGGCCGGCGTGTGGGCCGGCGCCCCCGTCGTACCGGAGAGTGGGCCGGGCGGGGGTACGGCTGGCCCCCTGGCCGCGGCGTACGCGCACCGCGCGGACCGACCTACCGCCTCGGGGCTGTGGGGGGTTGCACGGCCGGGCCCGGCGCGGTGGACTCCGGTCATGACACGACGCGTCCTGTACCTCATCGCCTGTGCGGCGGGACCCACCCAGTACGTCGATGCGGGCATCCGCCAGGCCCAACGGGCCGGTTGGGACACCTGCCTGGTGTTGACGCCGTCGGCCGCCCGCTGGTGGGAGCCGCGGCTGCCGGAGTTGGTCGAGCTGACGGGGCATCCGGTGCGGTCCCACTACAAGCTGCCCACCGAGCCGGACGTACTGCCGTCCGCCGATGCCATGCTCATCGCGCCGCTGAGCTGCACGAGCCTCAACAAGTGGGCGGCGGGCATCGCCGACACCCTGGCCATCGGCCTCGTATCGGAAGGCGTCCACCTGGGCGTGCCCGTCGTGGCCATGCCGTGCTTCAACCAGGCCCAGGCGGCGCAGCCCGCGGTGCCGCGCAGCGTGCAGACGCTGCGGGCGCAGGGCGTCAGGGTGTTGCTCGGGCCCGACGGGTACGAGCCGCGTCCGCCGAAGCAGGGGGACCCCGCGGCGTACCCGTGGGACCGCGCCGTGGCGGCCCTGCCCGCGCTCCCCTAGCGAGCCGGTCCCGGCCTGCCGGTCGGCGCTGGCGGCGCAGGGGCCCGGGCCATGGCGAAGGGTGCGAGACGGGCCCCGTTGTCAGTGGGGGGTCATAGAGTGGGGCCACGGATTCGGCCTTGGGGAGGGGCGAACGGTGAGTGCGCACAGGTCCGTTCGGGCAGTGCTGAGCGTGGGGGTGGCGCTGCTGCTGCTGGTGGTGGGGTGTTCCGCGGGGGGCGGTACGCCGGATGGCGCGTCGTCGCAGGGCAGTCGGCCCGGCTCGGGGGCCGCGCCGGGCGGCCAGGACCCGGTGGCCAAGACGAAGCCGAGCCCGCGACCGACCGCCCCTGACTACACGCTGCGCCCCAGCCGGTTCCCCACCGACAGCGCGGGCGCGCTGCGGATGGCGCGCCGAATCGCTCTGGAACCAAGGAAGTTCGGCCCTGACTTCACTCGTGGGGAGCCCTTCGAGGACGACCCGCGCCGCTGGGCGGTGCTGGACTCGCGGTGTGTGTGGCAGCGCGCCGCGCTGCCGCCCCGGGTGCTGACCAGCCTGGCCCAGCACAGCGTGCTCCCGGCGCAGGGCGGCAAGGGCGCCGTCGAGGTGGTCTCGGTCATCTCCGTGCACCGGGACGTGGACAGCGCCGACCAGGAGCTCGCCACCACCCTGGAGGAGGTGCTGCGCTGTCCCAAGCAGCAGTTGAGCGCCGACGAAGAGGTCACCGGCCTGATATCGGCCAGCAATCCGTGGGGCAAGCGCGGCCAGCGGACCGCCGACGACCAGGTCTGGGAAATGGGCACCTACACCAACCACGGCACGGGTGACTCCACCCCGTACCTCTGGGGCACCAGCCGGCTCGGCACGGTCACCACATCGGTGACGATCCTGGGCGGCAAGGGCTTCGCCAGCGGCGTCCTGGAGAAGATGATGGCCGTCGCGTCGTCCGAGTTGGGCGCGAACGTCAAGCGCGAACTGGCCTAGCCAGGCGCCCGGCCGGGCGCACGCTGCTGGGCGCCCGCGGCCACCTCGCCGCGGGCGAGGGCTTGTGGTGACCGCTTTCGGTGACCGGAGGGCAAGGGACCCCGCTCATGCAACCGTTACGTTCCGACGATCCGTCGCGGATCGCCGACCACCGCCTCCTGGGCCGCCTCGGTGCGGGCGGCATGGGCGTGGTCTACCTCGCCCGCTCGCCGGGCGGGGCACTGCTCGCGCTGAAGGTGATCAGGCCGGAGTACGCGGACGACCCGGGCTTCCGCGCCAGGTTCCGGCGCGAGGTGGCCGCCGCCCGACGGGTCAGCAGCCGGTGGGCGGTGCCCGTCGCCGACGCCGACACCGAGTCCGCCGCGCCCTGGCTCGCCTCCGGCTACGTACCGGGCCCCGCCCTCGGCGAGGTGGTCGGCCGCTACGGCCCGCTGCCGGTCGACGGGGTGCGGGCGCTGGGGCACATGCTGGCCGAGGCGTTGGAGGCGGTGCACGGAGCCGGGCTCGTGCACCGGGACGTCAAGCCCGGGAACGTGCTGCTCGCCCTTGACGGGCCGCGGCTCATCGACTTCGGCATCGCCCGCGCCCTGGACGACACCGCCATCACCACCACCGACATGGTGATCGGCTCGCCCGGCTTCCTCTCCCCCGAGCAGGCGCAGGCCGCAGGCTCCGCGATCGGGCCGCCCAGCGACGTGTTCTCGCTCGGTGCCGTGCTCGCCCACGCGGCCAGCGGCCGGGCCCCGTTCGGCACCGGCGAACCGGCGGCGCTGCTGTACCGCACGGTGCACGACCGGCCCGATCTGGCCGGGGTGCCCGAGGACCTGTTGCCGCTGCTCGGGCGCTGCCTGGACAAGAACCCGCTGCGCCGCCCGACCGCCACCGCGGTGCGCCGCGCCCTGGTCCGCGACCCGCGCCGGGCGGACACCGAGGACTGGCTGCCGGCGCACGTCGTCCACCTGGTCGCCGCCCGCTCCATCGCCCTGCTGGCCCTGCCCGACCAGCAAGGCGGTCGGGATGAGCCAGGCGCACAGGACGCGCAGGACGTGCAGGACGCTCAGCAGAGGCCGCGCGAAGAAGACGAAGGGAACGGAGCGGAGGAAGGGAACGAACGCCACGGCCGGTCCGGCGCGCGCACGGTGACGCCGGCGGACCAGATCGGGGACGCGCCACCACAGTCGGCGTCCGATGCGGCCCCGGCCGCGGGGGCCGCTCCCGCCGCGCCCACTGCACCCGCCGCGCGCTCACGGCGCTGGTTGTTCGCCGCGTCGGGAGCCGTGGTGCTGGCCGGTGGGGGCGGTCTGGCCGCCTGGGCGGCCCGGCGCGGGTCGGCCGATGGTGGCGATGACGGGCCCGACCTTCCCGCGTACACGATCGGCGTGCACGGCGACTTCAGCGGCGCCCAGGCCGTCTGGGGCAAGGCGCAGCGCACCGGGGTGCAGTTGGCGATCGAGGAGTTCAATGCGGGCCGCGGCCGGCGGTTCGCGCTGCGGCTGAAGGCGGTCGACGACGGCGGACGGGTGGACCGGGCCGGTACGGCGGCGGCCGAACTGGTCGACGACCGCTCGGTGCTGGCCGTGATCGGGCCCGGCGTTGACGAGGTGGCGGTGTCGGCCGTCGAGGTCTACGACCAGGCGCTGTTGGCCACGGTGGCCGTCGCGCTGGGCACGGTGCGTCCGAACGGCGCAGCCACCAGGTCGCTGCTGCTGGCCCGCCCCGGCGACGCCCTCCAAGCGCTGCCCATCGTCCCGTACCTGACGAGCGGCGCCCCGGCGCGGCGGACCGGTCTCATCGATGACCGCAAGGCCGACAACTACAGTTGGTCGATCACCCGGGCGGTGGCCGGTTCGCTGCGGCTGGTGCCGAAGTGCGAGGTGGTGCCCCGGGTGTTGCGGACCGGTTCCGATGACTACGGGTCGATCGTGCGCTCCCTGCTCGCCCAGCGCGTCGACTCGCTCGTCTTCGGCGGCAAGGCGCTCGGAGCGGCCCGGGTCGCGCGCGCGGCGCAGCAGGCCGGGTTCACCGGCCCGCGGATCGCCACCCAGGCCGTGCTGGACCCGCTGTTCCTGAAGGAGGCCGGCTCCGCGGCCGAGGGCTGGGTGCTGACCTCGACGTTCATCGACCCGGCCGAGACGCCGGCGGCGGCGCCCTTCGTCGCGGCCTACCGCAAGCGGTTCGCCACCGCCCCGCCGTACCAGGCGGTGGAGGCGTACGACGCGGCCCGGCTGGTCATCCGGGTGCTGTCCAAGCTGCTGGCGGGGGCTGCCGCCGGCCCGCCGACGCGCAAGGCGGTGCTCGACGCGCTGCGCGCCGCCCGCTTCGACGGGATCTCCAAGAAGATCGCGTTCGACGCGACGGACGGCGACTTCAAGGGTTCGGACGGCACCTTCTTCTACCAGGTCAAGCGCGGGCGGTTCGACTTCGTCGGCGCCGCGGCGCTCGGGGAGGACTAGCCCGTGGAACCGCTGCGTCCGACCGATCCGTCGCACATCGGCGGCTACCGGCTGCTGCGTCGGCTCGGCGCCGGCGGCATGGGCGTGGTCTACCTCGGCCGCTCGCCCGGGGGCGGCCTGGTGGCGATCAAGGTGATCCTCGCGGACCGGGTCGACGACCCGTCGTTCCGGGTGCGGTTCCGCCGTGAGGTGGCCGCCGCGCGCCGGGTGCACAGCCCGTGGGCCGCCGCGGTCACCGACGCGGAGACCGAGAGCGACACGCCGTGGCTGGCCACCGCGTACGTTCCGGGCCCGGCGCTCGGCGAGGCGGTGGCCGCCTTCGGGCCGCTGGCGGAGCCGTACGCGCGGCAGCTCGGGGTGCGGCTCGCGGAGGCGCTCGCGGCCGTGCACGCGGCCGACCTCGTGCACCGGGACGTCAAGCCCGGCAACATCCTGCTGGCGCTCGACGGTCCGCGGCTGATCGACTTCGGCATTGCGCGCTCGGCCCAGGACACGGCGCTGACCGGCCTCAACATGGTGATCGGCTCCCCCGGCTTCCTCTCGCCCGAGCAGGCCCGCGCGCACGGGCCCGTGGTGGGGCCGGCCAGCGACGTGTTCTCGCTCGGCTGCGTACTGGTCTTCGCGACCAGTGGGCGCCGGCCGTTCGGGGCCGGCTCGCCGGCGGCGATGCTGTACCGCACGGTGCACGCCGAGGCGGAGCTGCGCGGCGTGCCCGAGGGGCTGCTGCCGCTGTTGGGGGCGTGTCTGGACAAGGACCCGGCGCGGCGCCCGACCGCCGCCGAGCTCGGTGAGCGGCTGGCCGTCGGGCTGCCGGGCGAGGGCGAGCCGTGGCTGCCCGAACCGGTGATCCGGCTGATCGCCGGCCGCTCGACCGAGCTGCTGGCGCTGCCCGCCATCGAGGCGACCGTGCAGGTTCCCGGCGAGGCGGTGCAGGGCGCGGCGC
>NZ_JBEHZD010000325.1:0-8986 GCF_040240285.1 Streptomyces sp. HSW2009
GCTGTGTGAGTTTCGGGGGGCCGCCGGGGGGGGGGGGGGGGGCCGGGGGCGGGGGCCGCCGGGGGGGGGGGGCGGCCGCCCCCCCCCCCGCACCGATTGGGCTTCTTGGTGATCAGCGGTTGCCGAGGCGGTAGGCCGTACCGAACGCGGCGATCGGGGACAGCGCCATCAAGATGTACGTCATGCCGTTGACGTCTTCCTTCCAGGTGCCGAAGAGGCCCTCGGCGCCCGGCATGTCGACCAGCGGGTCGTTGAAGTGGCTAAAGAAGATCTCGTTCGCCGACATGGTCTCGATGCCTAGCGAGGCGAACTGCTTCTCGTTGGCCTCCATCCAGTCGGCTGTGACCAACGCGTAGCCATACAGCTCACCCAGGAAGATGGCGGCCAGGGCGAAGACGGCGCCGATGACCCACAGGCCCTGGTTGCGACCGCCGAGCTTGGCGACCACGAAGCCGACGAGGGCGCCGAGCGCGACACCCGCGTACGCGAACTGAGTGATCTTCGGCTGCTGGCCGTCCGTGTCGGCCATCGCGCTCAGCAGGAACGCGTAGAGCACCCCGCCGATCAGCGCGGCGCCGAGGCCCGCGATGAGGGCGAGGCCGGCGTTGCCGCGGGGAGGGGCCGGGGCCGGAGCCGGTGGCGGGAAACCACCGCCGTACTGGGGCTGCTGGGGCTGGCCGCCGTACTGGGGCTGCTGGGGGTAGCCGTAACCACCCGGTTGCTGCGGGTACCCGCCTGGCTGCTGGGGTTGCTGGGGCTGTTGCGGCTGCTGCCAAGGCTGGCTCATGTGATCCCCCGGGGATGAAGGTGGTTCCACCGCGCTCCGGGGACAGGAAAATCTGGAGTGCGGTTGGCTGTTTTCGAGCCACAAGCTAACAGCTTGGTCGGACAGTCAGACAAGCTGAGGAGTTGTCCGTGACATGGCTGGGACGTAGTGGAGATACGCCGGCCCGCTATGTGCTCATTTGGCGCTGTCGGGCGTGAAGGGATGATGGAGGACTTGTACGGCGTATGGTTGCCGCCGCGGCCGGCCCGTACGGGGTGCGCGGGGTGAGGTGGCGCCGGTCGGGCGCCGGCCGGACGGCGTAGAGCCCAGATAAGAATCCGGCATAGGGAATAATCTCATCTTATGGCGCAAAGCAAGACGTTCAGCGGACGTGACATGGGCATTGACCTCGGCACCGCGAATACGTTGGTGTATGTGCGGGGTCGGGGGATCGTGCTCAACGAACCATCGGTCGTCGCCGTGAATGCGGTGGACGGATCGGTGCTCTCTGTGGGGTCGGAGGCCAAGCGCACGATTGGCCGGACGCCCTCGAACATCGTGGCCGTACGCCCGCTCAGGGACGGGGTCATCGCCGATTTCGAGATAGCCGAGCGGATGCTCAGGCACTTCATCAAGAAGGTCACCGGCGCGCGCCGGCTGTCCAGGCCGCGGGTGGTGGTCTGTGTGCCGTCCGGGATCACCGGCGTCGAGCGGCGCGCGGTCATCGAGGCCGCGTCGCAGGCCGGGGTGCGGCAGGTGCACCTGGTGGAGGAGCCGATGGCGGCGGCCATCGGGGCGGGGCTGCCGGTGGGCGAGCCGACCGGCAGCATGATCGTGGACATCGGCGGCGGCACGACCGAGGTCGCCGTGATCTCCATGGGCGGCATCGTCACCGCCAGGTCGGTCCGGACGGCGGGCGACGCGATGGATGCCGCGATCACCTCGTACGTGAAGAAGAAGCACTCGATGGCGATGGGCGAGCGCACGGCCGAGCACGTCAAGATGGCGATCGGCTCGGCCGCGCCGACCGGCTACTGGTCGGCCGACGCCCTGCGGGTGCTGGCCGAGCGGGCCGAGTCCGACGTGCAGGTGAGCTCGGTGACCATCGGCGGGGCGGCCGGGGACGTGCGTGACGGCGCGGCCGGCGACGAGGCCGAGGCGGAGCGCACCCGGGCGCTGCTGCCGCCGGACCGCTGCACCATTCGCGGCCGGGACCAGGCCAGCGGGCTGCCCAAGACGCTGGAGCTGACCGCGGAGGAGGTGCGGCACGCGCTGTCCGAGCCGGTCGAGGCGATCGTGAGCGCGGTCCGGCAGACGCTGGACGAGACGCCGCCCGAACTCGCCGGCGACATCATGGACCGGGGCGTGGTGCTGACCGGTGGCGGGGCGCTGTTGCGCGGCCTGGACACCCGGCTCAGCCAGGAGCTGGACATTCCGGTACTGGTCGCCGACGACCCGCTGGACTGTGTGGCCGTTGGCACCGGGCGGTGCGTGGAGGACTTCGACGCGCTGCGGAAGGTGCTGGACGCCCAGCCGTACCGCGCGCTCCAGATGGCCCGCGGCTGACCGCCCGTACGGACCGGCGCCGGCTCGTACGGGCGCGGCGCCGGTCCGTCGCGTGCGGTGCCGGCCCGTCGGGTGCGGCGCCGGTCCGTCGGGCGCGGTGCCGGTCCGTCGGGTGCGGCGCTGGGCTGACATCGGTCCGGCCTGGCGCCGGCGCCGGTCAGGCGTCGCTGGTGGGCGGGTGGTGCGGGGCGGTGAAGGGGAGTTCGGCGGTGAGGTGGAAGCCGCCTTCCTGGGTGGGGGCGGCGTGCAGGGTGCCGCCGGCGGCGGTGACCGTCGCGGCCAGTGCGGTCAGGCCGCGCCCGGTGCCGGGCAGCGGCTGGTGCGGCGCGGGCGGGGCGTCGTTGTCGACGCTCGCGTGCAGGGTGTTGCCGGTGCGGGTGAAGGCCAGTCGGGTGGGGGCGCCGCGGGCGTGCCGTGCGGCGTTGTTCAGGCCCTCGCGCAGGATGCGTGAGCACAGCCGTTGGGCCTGGCCCGGGGCGGTGTGGGCGGCGGGGGAGATGCTGGCGGTGAGCGGCATGCCGTGCGCGCGGTAGGTGCGCAGCAGCGGTTCCAAACCATCGAGCAGCGGTTCGGCGGGCGGGGCGACGGCGGCCGGGCGGCGCAGCATGTCCAGCGCGACGCGGAGCTCCTCCATCGCCTCCGCCGCGGCGTCCGAGATGGCCCAGCACTTGCGCCGGGTGCGCTCGTCCGTACCCGGCTGCACCTCGATCGACGCGGCCTGGAGCGACATCAGGCTGATCCGGTGGCCCACCCCGTCGTGCACCAGGGCGCTGATCCGGGTGCGCTCGTCGAGTTCGCTGGCCCGCGCCTCGCTCTCCCACTGCGCGCGCCGTGAGCGTTCGGCCGTCTGCTGGGCGCTGACGGCGAGGCCGAGCAGCCCGGGGAAGAGGAGTTCGCCCAGTTCATTGAGGACCGGGCGCTGCTCGAAGAGGTCCAGGCCGGCGAAGGAGCGGCTGGTGGTCCAGGCCGCCACGGGCACCGCGAGGGTGAGCAGGGTGAGCCAGGGCAGCCGCAGCCGTACGGCGGTGTACGTCGCCACGTACAGCGGCAGGTGCTGTCCGCTGGCGAGGAAGACGGCGCAGGCCGCGCACGTGAACGCGGCCGGCCGCTCCCGGCGCACCACGGTCGCGGCGGTGCCGACGAGCACGGTCAGCAGGTTCAGCCAGGGCTCGCGGACCAGTCCGAGGTCGGGGCGGAGCAGCGTGCTCGGGACCACGACGGCCGCGACGACACCGGCCAGCAGCAGGTCCCGCCGCGGCGACCTGGCCAGGGCGAGGAACCGGTCCTCCGCGTACGCGACCACCCGGCGCGCGCTCTGGTGCAGCATCGGTCCGCCTGGGGGAGCTCGGGTGGGTGGGGGTGAGGGTTGTTGGGGCGGGGGTTGGCTGTGTGGGTGTGGGTGTGGGTGTGGGAGTGGGCGGGTGTGACGGCTGGGGTCGGGGGTGGCGATGTGGGGGGTTGTTCGGTATGCGAACACGATAGAGGGGGTGTGTGGGGGTACGGCCGTTAGGTCCCCCTTCGGCTGGGGTCCCTCGTCGTGGGTGCTCAGAGGCGGTGGGCCGCGCCGGTCGGGGTGGCGCCGCGGGTGTCCAGCAGGAGGGGGGCCTTGGCGGCCAGGCCCTGGAGGTCGTACGTGCGGTGCTGCTGGAGCAGCACGGTCAGATCGGCGTCGCCCGCGGCCTCGTACGGGGAGTCGACGCGCGGCACCGGCCGGCCGAGCACCTGCCACCGCGGTACGTACGGGTCGTGGAAGGAGACCTGGGCGCCCAGGTCCATCAGGCGGGAGGCGATCTCGCGCGCGGGGGCGCCGTCCTGGTCGGCGACGTCGGGCTTGTAGCTGAGGCCGAGCAGCAGGATGCGCGCGCCGCGCGCCGACTTGCCGTGTTCGTTGAGCAGGGTGGCGCAGCGGTGCGTCACGTAGCGCGGCATGCGGCCGTTGACCTCCTGGGCCAGTTCGACCATGCGCAGCGGATAGCCGATGGTGCGGTCCTGGTAGGCGAGGCTGCCGGGGTCGACGGCGACGCCGGGGCCGCCGACGCCCGGCCCCGGGCGGAACGCCTGGAAGCCGAACGGCTTGGTTTCCGCGCAGCGCACCACGTCCCACAGGTCGACGCCGATGTCGTGGCAGAAGATCGCCATCTCGTTGGCGAGCGCGACGTTGACGTGCCGGTAGTTGCTCTCCAGCACCTTCACCGCCTCCGCCTCGCGCGGCCCGCGGGCCCGCACCACCTTCTCCACCAGGCGCCCGTAGAAGGTGGCCGCGGCCTCGGTGCAGGCGGCGGTCAGGCCGCCGATGACCTTGGGGGTGTTGGGGTAGCCGAAGTCGCGGCGGCCGGGGTCCACCCGGGTGGGTGAGTAGGCGAGGTGGAAGTCCCGGCCGGCGCGCAGCCCCGATCCCGACTCCAGGATCGGCCGCAGGAACTCCTCGGGGGGCCCCGGCGGCACGGTCGACTCCAGCAGCACCGTGGTGTGCGGGCGCAACCGACCGGCGACCGTACGGGCCGCGGTGGCGACGGCCGACAGGTCCGGCCTGCGGTCCGCGCCGAGCGGGGTCGGCGCGCAGATCACGAGGGTGCGGACCGGGCCGAGCGCATCCGGGTCGGTGGTGGCGCGGAACCCGCCGGCCAGCATCCGGCGCAGGCCGGTGGCAGACGGCGGCCCGCCGCCCGGGTCGTGCTGCCCGGGCCCGGGCCCACCGGCCAACCGGCCCGCGGTCAACCGGGCGACGGCTTCGGGGTCGGGGTCGTAGCCGACGGTGGGGATCTGGGCGGCGGTCGCGGCGTGGACGAGCGGGAGGCCGAGGTGGCCGAGTCCGATGACGGCGAGATCTGCGCGCATGGAGGTGCCGTCCTTCCCGGGTGATTCCGGAGGGCGCGAATTCAGACTAAGCGGAAATATGACCCATGTTGCGGAGGGCCCACCGACACCGACGCGCCGGTGCGCCGGCACGGGGTGCGGGGTGTGGTGCGGATGGCCCAGTGCGGGGTGGGGTGCGGCCCGCTGGGTGGTGGTTGCCCTGGGTTGGTTGGGCTGCGGCCCGGTGGGGCGGGTGTGGTTGCTCTGGGGTGGTTGGCCTGCGGCCCGGTGGGCTGGAAGAAGGGTCCCCACCCGCACCCGTCACCCGGATGGCGCAGGGGTCGGCACGGCAACGCGGGCTGGCTGACCCCGTTTCGTACGGTCAAAATCGTGCAGGAGTGGGCGTGACCCCGATCACAGTGGGAGGTAGCGGTGAGGACAGCGACCCTGGGGCCGGCGGAGCGTGCCACGGCGCTCGCCCAGTTGGCCAGGCAGGAGCTGGACGTGCTGGTGGTGGGCGCCGGGGTGGTGGGCGCCGGCGTTGCGCTCGACGCCGCGACCCGCGGCCTCACGACCGGCCTGGTGGAGGGGCGGGACTGGGCCGCCGGCACGTCCAGCCGCTCAAGCAAGCTGATCCACGGCGGGCTGCGGTACCTGGAGATGCTCGACTTCGCGCTGGTCCGCGAGGCGCTCAAGGAGCGCGGGCTGCTGCTGGAACGGCTGGCGCCGCACCTGGTGAAGCCGGTGCCGTTCCTGTACCCGCTGCAACACCGCGGGTGGGAGCGGCTGTACGCGGGCTCGGGCGTGGCCCTCTACGACGCCATGTCGGTCTCCTCAGGACACGGCCGCGGGCTGCCCCTGCACCGGCACCTCAGCCGCGGCCGGGCGCTGCGCGTGGCGCCCTGTCTGCGCAAGGACGCGCTGGTGGGCGCGTTGCAGTACTACGACGCGCAGATGGACGACGCGCGTTTCGTCACCACCTTGGTGCGTACTGCCGCCTCCTACGGCGCCGCCGTCGCCAACCGCGCCCGCGTGGTGGGCTTCCTGCGCGAGGGGGAGCGGGTGGTCGGCGCCAGGGTGGCCGACGTGGAGCAGGGCACCGAGTTCGAAGTGCGCGCCCGACAGGTCGTCAACGCCACCGGCGTGTGGACGGACGACACCCAGTCGATGATCGGCGAGCGCGGCCAGTTCCACGTCCGGGCGTCCAAGGGCATCCACCTGGTGGTGCCCAAGGACCGCATCCACTCCACGTCCGGGCTGATCCTGCGCACCGAGAAGAGCGTGCTGTTCGTCATCCCCTGGGGCCGGCACTGGATCATCGGCACCACGGACACCGACTGGGACCTGGACAAGGCGCACCCGGCCGCCTCCAGCGCCGACATCGACTACCTGCTGGAACACGTCAACACGGTGCTCGCCACCCCGCTCACCCGGGACGACGTGGAGGGCGTGTACGCGGGGCTGCGCCCGCTGCTGGCCGGCGAGTCCGACGCGACGAGCAAGCTCTCGCGGGAGCACACCGTCGCCCACCCGGTGCCGGGCCTGGTCGTCGTCGCCGGCGGCAAGTACACCACCTACCGGGTGATGGCCAAGGACGCCGTCGACGAGGCCGTGCACGCGCTCGACCAGCGGGTCGCCGGCTGCGTCACCGAGGACGTGCCGCTGGCCGGCGCCGAGGGCTACCGCGCCCGGTGGAACGCCCGTACCGGCATCGCCCGCCGCACCGGCCTGCACGTGGCGCGCGTCGAGCACCTGCTCAACCGGTACGGGGCGCTCGCCGAAGAGGTCGTCGAACTGATCGCCGCCGACCCGCGCCTCGGCGAGCCGCTGCCGGCGGCCGAGGACTACCTGCGCGCCGAGGTCGTCTACGCGGCCTCGCACGAGGGCGCCCGACACCTGGACGACGTGCTCACCCGGCGCACCCGCATCTCCATCGAGACCTTCGACCGCGGCACGCGCAGCGCCCGGGAGGCGGCCGAACTGATGGCGCCGGTGCTCGGCTGGGACAGCGGCCAGGTCGAACGCGAGGTCGAGCACTACGAGAAGCGGGTGCAGGCCGAGCGCGAATCGCAGCGCCAGCCCGACGACCTGACGGCGGACGCGGCCCGCCTCGGCGCCCCGGAGATCCAGCCGCTCTGAGTGTTCCGTGGTGGCGTGCTCTGCGCCGACACGTTCTGCATCGACGTGTTCCGTACGGACGCGTTCCGCGCGGTCTGGCCGCGTATGAGCTGTGCGCGCGTACTGGCTGTGTGCACGAACGAGCTATGCATGCGTACGAGCTGTGTACGCGTACGACCCGGGGCCCGGGTGCGTACGGCCCCGGGGCCGGTCGGGGCGCACCAGGCGTGTCCCGGCTTCCCGGGGCGATCCGCGCGTACCGGAGCAACCGGCTCACATGCGCGCGTACGGCGGTGCTCAACGCGTATCGCCCAACCCGGATGTACCGCCCGAACAGGTGCATCAGGCCGGGCCGGTGAGGCGTGTCGGCCGGGTGTGTCGGGGCGTGTGGTGCGGGAGGTGGCGGGCGGCGCGGAAGGGTGGCGGGCGGTGTGCGGTGGCCGTGGCCACGCTCGGCCGAACGGTGGCCGAATAGCTACGGAATGACGGGGGAACAGCGGACCGCGCAGGGAGTCGGAGCGCTGCCGACACACCCCGTTGGGCGGGCAATGGCGGGAAATGGCGGGGTGGCGGCGGGCCCCGTCCACACCCCGTGACGTGCCGGCCCACCCCCGCGCGCGGTCGGGGTCAGGCCACCCCTGCACCGGGCCGGTACTTCCCCTGCTCCACCGATGAGGGACAATGGACGCTCTGCCAGGGTGGGTTGATTGCAGAGGGGACGCATGTCGGAGGCGGAGCAGACGCAGGGCACGACTGGGCGCCTCCTCGCAGGGCGGTACCGGCTCGGCGAAGTCCTGGGCCGGGGCGGCATGGGCACCGTCTGGCGGGCCCGCGACGAGACGCTGGGCCGCACCGTCGCGGTGAAGGAACTGCGCTTCCCGTCAAGCGTGGATGAAGACGAAAAGCGCCGGCTGATCACCCGCACGCTGCGCGAGGCGAAGGCGATCGCGCGCATCCGCAGCAACGGCGCGGTGACGGTGTACGACGTCGTCGACGAGGACGACCGGCCGTGGATCGTGATGGAGCTGATCGAGGGCAGGTCGCTGGCCGACGTGGTGCGCGACGACGGCGCGCTCAGCCCGCGCCGGGCCGCCGAGGTCGGGCTCGCCGTGCTCGACGTGCTGCGCGCCGCCCACCGCGAGGGCATCCTGCACCGTGACGTGAAGCCGTCGAACGTGCTCATCGCCGACGACGGCCGGGTCGTGCTCACCGACTTCGGCATCGCCCAGGTGGAGGGCGACCCGTCGGTGACCTCGACCGGCATGCTGGTCGGCGCCCCCTCGTACATAGCGCCCGAGCGGGCCCGCGGCCACCGCCCGGGACCGCCGGCCGCCCTGTGGTCGCTCGGCGGCCTGATCTACGCGGCCGTCGAGGGCGTCCCGCCGTACGACAAGAGCACGGCGATCGCCACCCTGACGGCCGTGATGACCGAACCGCTGGACCCGCCGAAGAACGCGGGCATGCTCGAAGACGTCATCTACGGGCTGCTCCACAAGGACCCGATGCACCGGCTCGACGACGCGGGCGCGCGGGCGCTGCTGACCGCCGCCGTCAACGCGCCGGACGACGTCATCTCCCGGCCGAAGGTCGCCGAGCCGACCCGCACCATGCCGCTGCCCTCCGCGTCCGGCGGCCACCTGCCGGGACCGCAGGTCACGCCGGGCCTGCACCCCGCGCCGCACCCGCAGGGCGGGCTGCCCGGCGGGGTCGGCGCCGGGCACGGCATGGGCCGTACGGGGC
>NZ_JBEHZD010000326.1:0-9046 GCF_040240285.1 Streptomyces sp. HSW2009
GGGGGGGGGGGGGGGGGGGGGCGGGGGGCGCGGCCCCCCGCGGCCGGCCGTCCCGGCCGGATCTGCCGCCCCGGCCACGTCCCGGCCGGTCCTCACGAGGGCCGGCCGCCGTGCTCGTCGGGCGGCTGCGGCGGGTCGGCCGGGTCGGCGGGCTCCGGCTCGGGGCCGGTCGTCGGGCTCGCGTACGCCTCCTTGGGCTCCGGTGGCTGGGCGGTCGGCAGGGCCACCGGGCCGGTGCGCGCCGACGGGTCGATCAGGGCCTGGTACGGGCCGACCGCCCGGGCGCCGATGGCCCGCAGCGCGGCCCACACCGTGACCTGGTTCGCGGACAGCACCGGCATCCGCAACTCCGCCTCTAGCTGCGGAATCACGTCGTAGGTCGGCAGGTTGGTGCAACTGATGAACAGCGCGTCGGCCGAGCCGACCACCGCGAGCCTGGCCATGTCCACCACGTCCCGGTAAGGCACCCGCCAGATCTCCCGGGTCAGCCCGAGGTAGGCGCGGCCGACGACGGCGATGTCGGCCTCGGCCACGTACTCCTCCAGCGCGTCGGTGACCGACTTCGTGTACGGCGTGACGAGCGCGATGCGATGGGCGTCGAGTTCGTCGAGGGCCGCGAGGAGCGCGCCCGACGTGGTCAGCGAGGGCACGTCGCCGGCCCGGGTCATTGCCGCGCACATGGCCCGCTCGCCCGGCACCCCGCCCACGAAACTGCCCGACGTGCACGCGTACGCGACGACCTCGGGCGCGACGGCGCACAGCGCCTGCACCGCCGAGTGCAGCGTCTCGTGCTCGCTGACCATCCGGGCCAGGTCCAGGCTCACCTCGACCGGCACGTACGGCGTCCTGGTCAGGTGCAGTGACACCTCATCCGGAACCCAGCGCCACAGTTCGCGGTCGAGCGCGAAGTCGAATGGTGCCACCACGCCCACACCACGCTGCGGCTGCGGACCACCCAGAAAAGAGACGTCCATTTCGAGCCCCCACTAGGAACGACTAGGAACGCCGGTCTTGGCCTTTTGGCCAAGGGAAAGAGAGCCGGTGAATGCCGGGACGTCGGGATAAGTGCTGCTGTTGACGACGGTAGTTTCTGGTGCCTAGCGTGGTCAATCCTCATATCTCCGGTGTCTGACGAAGCGACTCACCCGCCCGTCTCATCGACGTTTCGGAACGGTTTTGTGCCCATGTCTGAAATCAACGTCGTCGTGCTCGGCGATACTCCCCCGGTACGGCTGGACCGGCTCGCCGGCCGGGCCCGGGTCCAGGTCAGCGACGGGGCCGGGCTGCCGGCGCTGCTGCCGCACGCGGACGTGCTGCTGGTGTGGGACTTCCTCTCGGACGCGGTGCGCGACGCCTGGCCGGGGCCGGGCGCGCGGCCCGCCTGGGTGCACACCGCGAGCGCCGGCGTGGACCGGCTGCTCTTCCCCGCCCTGGTCGATTCGGACACGGTGCTGACCAATGCGCGCGGCGTCTTCGACCAGCCGATCGCCGAGTACGTGGGCGCGCTCGTACTCGCCTTCGCCAAGGACCTGGCCGGCACCTGGGAACTGCACCGGCAACGCCGCTGGCAGCACCGGGAGACCCGGCGGCTGGCCGGCACCCGGGCGGTGGTGGTGGGCGCCGGGCCGATCGGCCGGGCGATCGGGCGGACGCTGCGGGGGCTCGACGTGGAGGTGGAGTGGGTGGGTCGCACCGCGCGCGCGGGCGTGCGGGGCGTGGCCGAGCTGGACGATCTGCTGCCGGCCGCCGACTGGGTGGTGTGCGCGGCGCCGCTGACGCCCGCCACGCAGGGTCTCTTCGACCGCGCGGCGTTCGCCCGCATGGCCCGTTCGGCGTACTTCGTCAACGTGGGGCGCGGCCCGCTGGTGGTGACGGAGGCGCTGCGGTCGGCGTTGCTTGAGCGGCGCATCGCCGGGGCCGCGCTCGACGTCTTCGAGCAGGAGCCGCTGCCCGGCGACAGCCCGCTGTGGGACACCCCGGGGCTGCTGGTCTCGCCGCACATGAGCGGCGACACCGTCGGCTGGCGCGATGACCTGGCCCGCCAGTTCCAGGACAACTTCGACCGGTGGGCCGCGGGCGAGCCGCTGTTCAACGTGGTCGCCAAGCGGCTCGGCTATGTCCCGGGGTGAGGGCGCGGCGGTCGCCCGCACCCCCTCGACCTGGCCCACCACGACGCGGCCCGCGGCGCCCGGCCCCGGGCCCGCGCCCACCACGACGCCCGCGGACCCACCGCCAACCGGGCCGGTGACCGCGCCGACGGCCCCGCCCGTACGCACCGACGACCGCACCCGCGCCCGCCCCCGCCCCCCCCCGGCCGGTGCCGCCGACTACGCACCACCCAGCGGTGGCCCACCCCGTGCCACCGGACGCGTGAGGGAGACCGGAGGGTCCGATGACCGATCTGTGTGACCTGAAAGCCGTTCAACTCATCGAGGGCTACACGGCACGCACCGTCTCGCCGGTGGAGGTCGTCCGGGCCGTGCTGGACCGGATCGCGACGATCCAGCCGCTGGTCAACGCGTTCACCCGGGTCGACGCCGAGGAGGCGCTGCACGCGGCCGGCGAGTCCGCGGCACGCTGGGCGCGCGGGGAGCCGTGCGGGCTGCTCGACGGGGTCCCGGTCGCCGTCAAGGACATGCTGTTGCTGCGCGGCGGGCCGACGCTGCGCGGCTCGCTCACCGTCCCCGTACGGGGGCCGTGGTCGGAGGACGCGCCGGCGGTGGCCAGGCTGCGCGAGCACGGTGCGGTCTTCCTCGGCAAGACCACCACGCCCGAGTTCGGCTGGAAGGGCGTGACCGACAGCCCCAAGGACGGCGTCACCGGCAACCCGTACGACCCGGCGCTCACCGCCGGCGGCTCCAGCGGGGGCAGCGCGGCTGCGGTGGCCTGGGGGGCCGGGCCGCTGAGCCTGGGCACCGACGGCGGCGGGTCGGTCCGCATCCCGGCCTCCTTCTGTGGCGTCTTCGCGCTCAAACCCACCTACGGGCGGGTGCCGCTGTATCCGGCCAGCCCGTTCGGGACGCTCTCGCACGTGGGCCCGATCACCCGGGACGCGGCGGACGCGGCCCTCCTGATGGCGGTGATCAGCGGCCCCGACTGGCGGGACTGGTCCCAGGCCGCGCCGCAGGTCGACGACTTCCGGGCCGCCATCGACCAGCCGCTGGCCGGGCTGCGGATCGCCTTCGCGCCCACCATCGGCGGCGCCCGCGTCGACCCCGAGGTCGCGGCGGCGGTGCGGCGGGCGGTGGCGCTGCTGGCCGACCTCGGGGCCGTGGTGGAGGAGGCGGACCCGGGGTTCGCCGACCCGGTGGAGGCGTTCCACGTGCTGTGGTTCAGCGGCGCCGCGCGCGTCGTACAACCGCTGGACGCGGAGCGCAGGGCGCTGCTCGACCCGGGGCTGCGCGAGGTGTGCGCGCAGGGCGCCGCGTACAGCGCCCTGGACTATCTGGCCGCGGTCGACGCGCGGATGGCGCTCGGCCGGGCGATGGGCCGCTTCCACTCCCGGTACGACCTGCTGGTCACCCCGACGCTGCCGGTCCCGGCCTTCGCGGCCGGCGTGGAGGTGCCGCCGGGCTGGCCGGGCCGCAGGTGGACGGGGTGGACGCCGTTCACGTACCCGTTCAACCTCACCCAGCAGCCGGCCGCGACGCTGCCCTGCGGGCTGACCGCCGGCGGGCTGCCGATCGGGGTGCAGTTGGTGGCGGCCCGGCACGCGGACGCGCTGGTGTTGCGCGCCGCGCACGCGCTGTACGGGGCGGGGCTCGCCGACGGGGTACGGCCGCCGGCGCCGGGCTCGGCCGCCGCTAGGCCCGCCGGAAGCTGAGGGTCTCGCCGAGCGCGCCGGCCCGCCACAGGTCCTGGCAGGCGTCGGCCATCCGGTCGAGCCCGTCCACGACCGCGCCCCACACGATGCCGGGCACCCAGCCGGCGTCGCCGTTGATCAGCAGGTTGTTGCGCTCGTAGAAGAGGGCCAGGTCCACCAGTTGTGCCGGGCCGGGCGCGGCGGGCGCGGGGGCGGTGCCCGCGGTACGGGCGGTCGCCGCCCTGGCCGCCTCGTAGCCGTAGGAGGCGGTGCCCAACTGGGTCTGGCTGAAGGTGAAGTAGCACAGGTCGCCCGGGATGGGGGTGATGGTGGGGTTCTCCAGGGGTGGTTCCTGCGCGGCGAACGGCGGTAGCAGGGTGTAGATCTCGTTGCGCGCGTACTTGGCGTGGTAGACGTCGCCGCCCAGCGGGAGGGCGTTCCACACGGCGTCGCAGGTGTGGGGCGCGCGGTCGGTCAGCAGCTTGGCGGTGCAGCGCACCCCGCGCCTGTCGAGTGAGACTTCCACGAACCGGTCGGTCACCGACTGCTCCTCTCATGGCGTTCCGGAATCCATCGTGCCGCAAGAATCCAGGTCACGGCCTGTCTGCCGGCTACGTCAAGGGCCGGAAACAATTCGCATAACTTCGGCCGACTCGGGTAGCCGCGCGCCCATGGCTCGACCACGACGGAACGACGACAGAGACGGAAAAGGGTTGGCGCGGCGCTCGCTGCTCGCCGGCGGTGCCGCCCTGGGGCTGCTGGGGGCGGCCGGCTGTAGCCGGGTCTCCAGCGCTGACGCCAAGGACGGGGGGAACCTGCTGGACCGGCTGCGGTCCCAGGGCACGGTGCGGCTGGGAATCGCCGGTGAGATCCCCTTCGGCTACATCGACAAGGACGGCGAGTTCACCGGGGAGGCCCCGGAGATCGCCAGGGTGATCTTCAAGCGGCTCGGGGTCGGCAGCGTACAGCCGGTGCCCACCGAGTTCGCCTCGCTCATCCCGGGGCTGCGCTCGCAGCAGTTCGACGTGGTGTCGGCCGGGATGTACATCAACCCGACCCGCTGCGAACAGGTGATCTTCTCCGACCCCGACTACCAGATGCGCGACGCGTTCATCGTGGCCAAGGGGAACCCGAAGAACCTGCACAACTACCAGGACATCGTGCGCACCGGCGCGAAGATGGCCAGCGGCACCGCGTACGCCGAGATCGACTACGCCGTGGCCGCCGGCGTCAAACGCTCCTCGATCACCGTGCTCCCCGACCAGCTCGCCGGGCTGCTCGCGGTCGAGCAGGGCCGGGTCGACGTCTTCGCCGGGACCACCGTGACCGTGCACAACGTGGTCAACCAGCGGCACAGCCGCAAGGCGGAGGCGACCGAGCCGTTCCAGCCCAAGGGGGCCGACGGCAAGCCGGCCATCGGCGCCGGCGGCTTCGCCTTCCGGCCGGAGGAGACCAAGCTGCGGGACGCGTTCAACGTCGAACTGCACAAGCTGAAGAAGAGCGGCGAACTCCTGCGGATCGTGCGGCCGTTCGGTTTCACCGAGGTCGAGATGACCGACCTCACGGCCGAGGAGTTGTGCGCATGACCGCGGGACTGTGGGAGCACTGGCTGCTCCCCGGAATCTGGATCACCATCCAACTCACGCTCTACAGCTCGGCGTTCGCGGTCCTGGTCGCCTTCGGCGTGGGCATGGCGCGCACCTCGCGGCTGTGGATCGTCCGCTTCCTCACCGGCTTCTACGTCGAGGTCTTCCGCGGCACGTCGGCCCTGGTGCTGATGTTCTGGCTGTTCTTCGTGATGCCGCTGGGCTTTGAGTTCCAGCTCGTGCCGATGTGGGCCGCGGTGCTCGCGCTCGGCCTGACGTACGGCGCGTACGGCTCCGAGATCGTCCGGGGTGCGATCGCCGCGGTCGCGCCGGCGCAGCGGGAGGCGGCCATCGCGCTCAGCTTCTCGCCCGCGCAGCGCATGCGCCGGGTGGTGCTGCCGCAGGCCGTACCCGAGATGATCCCGCCGTTCAACAACCTGCTGATCGAACTGCTCAAGGCGACCGCGCTGGTCTCGGCCGTGAGCGTGGCCGACATCACCTTCGCCGCCCAGCTCTCCCGGCTGGCGACCGGCGACAGCCTGGAGATCTACACCATCGTCCTCGCCCTCTACTTCGTCCTGGCCTTCGTCCTGACCCGGCTGATGCGGCTGCTTGAGCGCAAGGCCAAGGCGAGCATCGGGCAGGCGCCGCCGCCCGGTGACGGCCTGCTGGCCAAGGTCGGCATCCGGCGTACGGGCCGCGCGGCGGCGGGTACGGCGGCCGGCACTGCGACAACCCGCACTGCGGCCCGCAAGGCGACGGGCAACCCGGCCGCGGCCACCCCGGGAGGCGCCAAGTGACCTGGGACTGGAACGTCGCCAAGGACTTCCTGCCGGAGCTGCTGGACGGGCTGCTCATCACGTTGGAGGCCACCGCGCTCGGCTCGGTGCTCGCCTTCGCGCTCGGCCTGGTGTGGGCGATGGCCTTCCGTTCGCCGACCCGCTTCGTGCGCTGGCCGGTAGGCGTCTTCGTGGAGTTCATCCGCAACACGCCGCTGCTCGTCCAGCTCTTCTTCTTCTACTGGGTGCTGCCGACCTGGGACATCAAGTTCTCCGCGCTCACCACCGGCGTGATCGCACTCGGCCTGCACTACTCCACGTACGTCGCCGAGGTCTACCGCGCGGGCATCGACGGCGTGCCGGCCGGCCAGTGGGAGGCGGCGACCGCGCTCAACCTCTCGCGCGGCCGTACCTGGTTCGTGGTGATCCTGCCGCAGGCCGTGCGGCGCGTGGTGCCGGCCCTCGGCAACTACGTCATCGCGATGCTGAAGGACTCCCCGATGATCGCGCTGATCGGCGTCGCCGACATGTTGCAGAAGGCCAGGTCCGAGGGCGCCACCTCGTTCCAGTACATCGAGCCCTACACGATGGTCGGCATCGCCTTCATCCTCATTTCGTACCCGGCATCCTTGTTGATGCGAGCCCTGGAGCGTCGTCTTGGCCACTGAAGCCCCCACCCCGAACCCCACCGTCGACGGCTCCGAGCTGATCCGCTTCGACAAGGTGACCAAGCGCTTCGGCGCCAACACCGTCCTGGACGACCTGGACTTCACGGTCGCGTCCGGCAAACACGTGACGCTGATCGGCCCCTCCGGATCGGGCAAGACCACGATCCTGCGGCTGCTGATGACGCTGATCAAGCCCGACGAGGGCACCATCAAGGTCGACGGCGACTACCTGACGCACGAGCCGAAGAACGGCAGGTTGGTCCCGGCGGGCGAGAAGCACACCCGCGAGGTGCGCAAGAAGATCGGCATGGTCTTCCAGCAGTTCAACCTGTTCCCGAACATGCGGGTGCTGCGCAATGTCACCGAGGCCCCGGTGCACGTGCTGGGCATGGACAAGGACGAGGCCGAGCAGCGCGCCCGCGAACTCCTCGACCTGGTGGGCCTCGGCGCCAAGTGCAACGACTACCCGACCCAGCTCTCCGGCGGCCAGCAGCAGCGGGTGGCCATCGCCAGAGCCCTGGCCATGCGCCCGCAGGTGCTGCTGCTCGACGAGGTGACCTCCGCGCTCGACCCGGAGTTGGTGGCGGGCGTCCTCGACGTGCTGCGCGACCTGGCCCACACGACGGACATCACCATGGTGTGCGTGACGCACGAGATGAACTTCGCCCGCGACATCTCGGACGACGTGTTGATGTTCGACGCCGGGCGGGTGATCGAGTCCGGGCCGCCGGAGAAGATCTTCAGCGAGCCGGAACACGAGCGGACCCGGGAGTTCCTGAGCGCGGTGCTGTAGCGCAGCGCGCGGCTCGGGGGCCCTGCCGGGCACGGCTGTGGGGCCTGCCGGGCGCGCCCCGGTGGGCGCCGCCTTCGGAAGGGACCGCCGCGTCCTACGGGTGCCAACGCGGTGGACCCTCCGGGCAGTTGATCGAATTCATGACGGTGGCATATGCCCCCGTGGTGAATTCCTGCTGAGCCGGGTGGCGCGCGTCAGCAATTCACCCAACACCCCCGTCACGGCCACCGCTTGCCGGCTATCGTGGTACGAAGCTCCGCTGCCCGGACCGCGCCAGGCTCCGCCTGTCGACCGTGACCAGCAGCGACAGCAACACCGCAAGCGGTCACAACCTGGTAGGGGGAAACCGTGGCGCCGAAGCCCGAGCCGACCGCCCCACAGCACTCGGTACGGCATGCCCTCCGAGTGCTGGAGATGGTCTCCAAGCACTCCAGCGGCGTTTCCGACGTGGAGCTCACACGCCGCCTCGACGTATCGAGCGCCCAGCTCGCCCACCTGTTGGCGATGCTGCGTCGCGAGGGGTACGTAGAACAGACAAGTGACGGCGCCTACGTCAGCGGCGAGGCGCTCCTGCTGCTCGGCGGCACGGGCGCGGACCGGCACCAGGCCCTGCACGCCAAGCTCCAGCGCACGCTGACCATCCTGCGTGACACGGTCGGCGCCGCGGTCTACATCAGCCGGTACATCGACGGCGAGGTGAAGATCACGCAGTACGCCGACGGTCCGGACGCGCCCCGGGTCAATGAGTGGTTCGACTTCAGATCCGCGGCCCACGCCAGCGCGGTCGGCAAGTGCCTGCTGATCCAGCTCGACCAGAACATGCGGCGCGACCACCTCTCGCGCCACAAGATCGTGCGGCTGACCTCACGCACCACGACCAACGAGCGGGTGCTCTTCAGCAAGCTGGACAGCCAGCCGGCGACGGTGCCGGTGCTCGACCTCCAGGAGTACGCGGTGGGCACCGTGTGCGCGGCCGTGCCGATCACCGCGGGTCGCGCGGTCGGCTGTCTGGCCCTGTCACTGCCGGTCGAGCACGCCCACCGGCTGAAGCAGGCGGCGTACGCGCTCAACCGCGAGGCCGCCCCGGTGCTGCTTTCGCTCACGCTCTAGCCTCGCGGCGGCGGCCGGGCGGTCATCGGGCGGCGACCGGCCCGGAGCGGGGTGCCCCGCAGGTGGCGCCCGGCCGGAAACGCGGCAGGCGCGGCCCGGGCGCGAACGCAGCAGGCGCGGCCCGGGCAGGAACTCGGCAGGTCGCGGCCCGGCGAGATCGCAGCAGGTGGGGGCCGGGGCGGGTGGTTCTGAGCACCCCCGGATGGCGGGTAAGATGGTTTTTGTCAGCGCGCGCCGCTAGCTCAGTTGGTTAGAGCAGCTGACTCTTAATCAGCGGGTCCGGGGTTCGAGTCCCTGGCGGCGCACGT
>NZ_JBEHZD010000327.1:0-9000 GCF_040240285.1 Streptomyces sp. HSW2009
CACGGCCTGGGCCGTCGTCCGGTTCGCCGCGCAGACCGTCTTGCCCTTCAGCGACGGGCCGTAGGAGGTGGCGGGGGGGTGCTCGGCCCCCCCCCCCCCCCCCGGCGGCGGGGGGGCGGGGGGGCGCCCCCCGCCCCCCCGGGGGGGGGGGGGGGGCCCTGAGTCGGTCAGTGTGGCCGTCCTGCCGGGGGCGGGGCGGCCGGTGGGGGTGTCAGTGGACCTCGCCCATCATCTTCACGACCTTCTTGCGGTACACCCAGATGGCGAGGCCGGCCAGCACCGCCAGGGTCGCTTCCGCGGCGACCACCCCTTCGCCGCTCAGGTCCACGCCGGCGATGGAGAGTAGCCCCGTCGTACAGTCGCCCGCGGTGGTCGCGAGGAACCAGACGCCGAGCATCTGGCTGGCGTACTTCTCCGGGGCCATCTTGGTGGTGACCGACAGGCCCACCGGGGACAGGCACAGCTCGCCCATGGTCTGGAGCATGTAGATGGAGAGCAGCCAGCCGGGGCTCACGGTCGAGCCGTCGCCGCTGTTGGCCATGCTCATCGGAATGACGAAGACGAAGAACGACGCACCCGTGAGCACCAGCGCCATGGCGAACTTCACCGTGGTGTTGGGCTCCTTGTTGCGGCGGGCCAGCGCCAGCCACATCCAGGCGAAGACCGGTGCGAGCGCCATCACCCAGGCCGAGTTGACCGACTGGAACCAGGACGACGGGAAGTGGATGCCGAACACGTTGTCCGCGGTCTTCGTCTCGGCGAAGGCCGACAGCGTCGAACCGCCCTGGTCGAAGATCATCCAGAAGACGGCGGCGGCGGCGAAGAGCCAGATGTAGCCGCTGACCTTGGTCTGTTCGAGGTCGGTCAGCTCCTTGTCCCGCTTGATCCGGGTGAGCACCGCGATCGGGATGACCAGACCCGCGATGGTGATCGGGACGAGCGCCCAGTTGAGCGTGAAGTGGCCGGTCAGGGTCACCACGGCGTAGAACGCGGCGGTGATCGACGTCCAGATCAGGCCCTTCCGCAGCCAGCTCTTGCGCTCTTCGATGTTGAGCGGGGTCGGCACCTGGCTGGAGAGCGGGCTCAGGTGGCGGGTGCCGATCAGGAACTGGGTCAGGCCCAGCGCCATGCCGAGCGCGGCGATGGCGAAGCCGAGGTGCCAGTTGACCTCCTGGCCCACCGTGCCGATGATTAGCGGCGCCGCGAAGCCACCCAGGTTGATGCCGATGTAGAAGATCGTGAAGCCGCCGTCGCGGCGCGGGTCCTCGGGGCCGTCGTAGAGCTGGCCGACCATCGTGGAGATGTTGGCCTTCAGCAGGCCGGAACCGAACGCGACGAGCGCCAGACCCCCGAAGAAGGGCAGTTGGCCGGGGACCGCGAGCAGCAGGTGGCCGGCCATGATGATGCTGGCCGCGATGGCCACGGTCTTCCGCGGGCCCCACACCCGGTCGCCGAACCAGCCGCCCGGCATGGCCAGCAGGTAGACCATGGCGAGGTAGACGGAGTAGATGGCGACCGCGTTGGTCTGGCTCATCTCCAGGCCGCCGCCCTGGCTGCCGTCCTTCGAGTCCGGCCCGCCGGAGATCAAGTAGAGGACGAGCAGGGCCCGCATGCCGTAGAAGCTGAAGCGCTCCCACATCTCGGTCATGAAGAGAGTGGCCAGGCCACGAGGGTGGCCGAAGAAGGTCTTGCCGCCGTCCGCAGGAGATCCCTGCTTGGCCGCGCCCTTCGTCAGGCTGGACGCCATGGTTGTTCCTTGGGGGGCTCGGGACGCGAGACCAAGACGGCTAGCCGGTATCAAGATCACGCGCCCGTTCGGGTTACCGACACCGGTGACGCGTCGTCCCAGGGGGGCGGCACCCTGGAGGGGAGCCGGGAGGACGGCCGCGCCGCCGGGCTGTGCGTCCCCGCGCGTGAGGCACGCGGCGAACTGGGCCGGCAGGTCATTCACTGTGTTCGGACGAGACTGGTGGCTCCAGCCCCACGCACAACAGAAACGCTTGGCGCGTCTTGCGATCCAAAGGTCTCAGGGCAGTGCTACAGACGTTCCGTCACCATACGCCAGACGTGGGGCACGAATGGAAGGCGTTGAGACGTAACTCACGACACATGGCAGCAACATTTTGCCGCGTATTTAGGCGGTGTCGGAGATGCGGCTACGAGCGGTTGATAAGGGTGTATCCCGCCGTGAGTGGTGCTCTCCCGGCGCAGCGGGCAATTGCCCCGTACGGGCCTCTGGTTGGGCGGCACGGGGCGCGTTCCGGCGGGGCGCGGGCGGGCGCCCACCGAGGGGCGTGGCAGCGCGCACCGGCGTGCCGGCGGCGCCCGCGCGGGCCGCAGGGCGTGCTGTGGAACACAGGGTGTGCTGGGACACGTGGTGCGGTGTGGCCGGGTGGGGGCGCCGGGGCGGGGGATGTGCGGTGCCCGACGGAGATCGACGGCCGCGCGGGACGGCCCGCCGCACGTCCGCCGAGATGAGGACGCAGGCCCCGCCCTGCACCGGCCGGTCGCGGACTACCATTCCCGCATGACCCGAGTACTGCTCGCCGAGGATGATGCGTCCATCTCGGAGCCGCTCGCCCGCGCCCTGCGCCGCGAGGGGTACGAGGTCGAGGTGCGCCAGGACGGACCCACAGCGCTGGACGCCGGTCTGCAAGGCGGTGTCGACCTCCTCGTCCTCGACCTCGGCCTGCCGGGCATGGACGGCCTTGAGGTGTGCCGCCGGCTCCGCAACGAGGGCCACGGCTTTCCGGTGCTGGTGCTCACGGCCCGCGCCGACGAGGTGGACACCGTTGTCGGCCTCGACGCCGGCGCCGACGACTACGTGACCAAGCCGTTCCGGCTCGCCGAACTGCTGGCCCGCGTCCGGGCCCTGCTGCGCCGCGGCTCGGCCGAGGCCCAGCAGCCGCAGCCGGCCACCCACGGCGTACGGATCGACGTCGAGTCGCACCGGGCCTGGATGGGCGACGAAGAGCTCCAGCTCACGGCCAAGGAGTTCGACCTGCTGCGGGTGCTGGTCCGGGACGCGGGCCGGGTCGTGACCCGCGACCAACTGATGCGCGAGGTCTGGGACACCACCTGGTGGTCGTCGACCAAGACGCTCGACATGCACATCTCCTGGCTCCGCAAGAAGCTGGGCGACGACGCCGCCAACCCGCGGTACATCGCGACGGTGCGCGGCGTGGGGTTCCGGTTCGAGAAGAGCTGAGAGGGACACTGGGCGCCGCGCGGGACGCAGGGTCCGATGCCGGGCCGGGCGCCGGGCGGGACCTCGGGCCAGGCGCCGAACGGGGTCTCCAGCCAGGCTCCGACCTCGTCACCCCGCGGGACCCGACTCCGGACCCCGCACCGGAACACCCCGGCCGGCCTGCCGACCCGAACGCCGGCGGGCAGGCCGTCCTGAACACCGGCCGGTAGGCCGTCCCGAACGCTGACCCGAACACGGTAGTGGAGCCATGCGTCGCCGTCTGATCAACTCCACGCTCGCGGTGGTACTCGTCGTCATCGCCGTCTTCGGCGTCTCCCTGGTCATCGTCGAGACCCGCACCATCGAGAACAGCGCCCAGGAGAGCGTGGAGTCCGAGGCGCTGCGGCTGGTGAGCATCGTGGACGGGCGGCTCATCGGCGGTGAATCGGTCACGCCCAAGGTGCTCAGCGACCAGATCACCACCGACAGGTACGCGCGGATCACGCTGCCGGGGCGGCCCACGCTGGAGATCGGCGACCGTCCCTCGGGCGGCGTCATCGTGGCCGAGGAGCGTGGTGCCCAGGGCGTCGAGGTCCGGGTGGAGGAGTCGCACAGCACCGTCGGCCGGGAGATCGGCCGCACCCTGTTGATCATTCTGGCGGTGGCGCTGCTGGCCATCGTGGCCGCCGTCATCCTCGCCGTACGCCAGGCGCACCGCCTGGGCGCGCCGCTGACGGACCTGGCGGAGACCGCCGAGCGGCTCGGTTCGGGCGACCCGCGCCCGCGGCACCGGCGGTACGGGGTGCCCGAGTTGGACCGGGTCGCGGACGTGCTCGACGCCAGTGCGGAGCGCATCGCGCGGATGCTGACCGCCGAGCGGCGGTTGGCCGCCGACGCCTCGCACCAGCTACGGACGCCGCTGACCGCGCTCTCCATGCGGCTTGAAGAGATCACGCTCACCGATGAGCCGGAGACGGTCAAGGAGGAGGCGACGATCGCGTTGACGCAGGTGGAGCGGTTGACGGACGTGGTGCAGCGGCTGCTGACCAACTCGCGCGACCCGCGCTCGGGCTCGGCCGTCGCCTTCGATCTGGACGAGGTCGTCAAGCAGCAGGTCGAGGAGTGGCGCCCGGCCTACCGCGGCGAGGGGCGGGCCATCGTCCGCTCCGGCAAGAACGGGCTGCGCGCGGTCGGCACCCCGGGCGCGGTCGCCCAGGTGCTGGCGACGCTGATCGAGAACTCGCTGATGCACGGCGGCGGCACGGTCGCGCTGCGCACCCGGGTCACCGGCAACCAGGCGGTGGTGGAGGTTTCCGACGACGGCCCCGGCGTCCCGCCCGACCTCGGCGCCCGGGTCTTCGAGCGGACGGTCAGCGGGCGCAACTCCACCGGACTCGGCCTCGCCGTCGCCCGCGACCTGGCCGAGGCGGACGGCGGCCGGCTCGAACTGCTCCAGCAGCAGCCGCCGATCTTCGCCCTGTTCCTGAGCCGCGAGGCGGATGCCGCGGCCATGGGCGAGGCGTGACGGCCGGCTGCGTCACCGACGAGGCGTAGTCGTCGGGTACGGGCGGCGGGTGCGGCGCGGTGGGGCCGGGGCCTGGAGGGGCGCGGTTGGCCGGAGCGCGGCTCCGGAGGGGCACGACCCGGAGGGGTACGGCGCGACGATGTACGGCCCGGCGGGGCACGGACCGACGAGCGCGGCCCGGCGCCGCCGCCCCGGTGCGCTACTTCGTGCGGCCCGCCTGGGCCCGCTCCCGGCGCTCGGCCGTGGTGAGGAAGGACTCGGCGGTCTGCACGGCCTCGCGGGCCGGCAGCGCCCGGAACACCCAGGTCCGGTACGACCAGAAGCGGAAGAGCGTGGCGATGCCGATGCCGAGGAACTTGAAGACGTTGCTCTGGAGCGGGGTGTCCCAGTCGAAGCCGTACGTGGCGGTGTAGAGCACACCGTTCTCGATGACCAGGCCAACCGCGCTGAACAGCAGGAACAGGCTCATTTCCTTGGCCCGGCCGCTCTTGTCGCGATCCCGGTAGGTGAAGTACCGGAAGCCGACGTAGTTGAAGGCGATGGCGACGACCGTCGCGAGGATGCTCGCCCGCACCACCGGCAGCTCGGTGGTCTGCCGGACCAGGTTGAAGACCGCGAGGTTGACGAGGAGGCCCGCACCGCCGACAGCACCGAACTTCGCGACTTCACGCGTGAGCAGTTCCAGCCGCATACGCAGCGCGCGCCGTTCACTCATAGTGATCGTCATACTCCGTATCGCGGTCGCCAGCATTACTCCAACTGCTTCATGCTAACCAGCCGCCGCGCGGCGTGCGCCGCGATGTTGGGGATCGTTAGTGGATCATCGAGCGAACCGGACATGGATGATCCTACGAGGGCAAACGGGGGTCTGCCGGCCGATACGGCTACCCTGGGTGGGTGACGTTCCCTGTGATTGGCATGGTCGGCGGCGGCCAGCTCGCACGTATGACGCACGAGGCGGGCATCCCCCTCGGCGTGAAGTTCAAGCTACTCAGCGACACCCCGACGGACTCCGCGGCGCAGGTCGTCGGGGACGTGGTGGTCGGTGATTACCGCGACCTGGACACCCTTCGTAGCTTCGCACGAGGGTGTGACGTGATCACCTTCGATCACGAGCACGTACCGACCGAGCACCTGTTGGCCCTGGAGGCCGACGGCATCCCCGTCCGACCCGGTCCGCGCGCCCTGGTGCACGCCCAGGACAAGGGGGTGATGCGCGCCAAGCTGACGGAGATCGGCGCCCCGTGCCCGCGGCACCGGATCGTCGCCGACCCGGCCGACGTCGCCCGCTTCGCCGCCGAGGGCGACGGCTTCCCGGTCGTCCTGAAGACGGTGCGCGGCGGGTACGACGGCAAGGGCGTGTGGGTCGTCCGCAGCGAGGCGGACGCCGCCGAGCCGTTCCGGGCCGGCGTGCCGGTGCTGGCCGAGGAGAAGGTCGCCTTCGTGCGCGAGCTCGCGGCCAACGTGGTCCGCTCCCCGCACGGCCAGGCCGTGGCGTACCCGGTGGTCGAGTCGATCCAGGTGGACGGCGTCTGCGACACGGTCATCGCGCCGGCCCCCGAGCTCGACCCGGAGCTGTCCACGCACGCGCAGCAGCTCGCGCTGCGGATCGCCGCCGAGCTGGACGTGGTCGGGCACCTGGCCGTCGAGCTCTTCGAGGTGGCCGGCCCCGACGGCCCGGTGGTGCTGGTCAACGAGCTGGCGATGCGCCCGCACAACTCGGGCCACTGGACCCAGGACGGCGCCGTCACCTCGCAGTTCGCCAACCACGTACGGGCCGTGCTGGACCTGCCGCTCGGCGACCCGCGCCCGCGCGCCCGCTGGACCGTGATGGCCAATGTGCTGGGCGGCGACTACCCCGACATGTACGGCGCCTATCTGCACTGCATGGCGCGCGACCCTGGCCTGAAGATCCATATGTACGGTAAGGATGTGAAGCCCGGCCGGAAGGTCGGCCACGTCAATACCTACGGCGACGAGCTGGCCGACGTGCGCGAGCGCGCGAGCCACGCCGCCGGCTATCTGCGAGGAACGATCACGGAATGACTGCGCCGCTCTTGGGGATCGTCATGGGGTCCGACTCCG
Source organism: Streptomyces sp. HSW2009 (assembly GCF_040240285.1). NCBI lineage: Bacteria > Bacillati > Actinomycetota > Actinomycetes > Kitasatosporales > Streptomycetaceae > Streptomyces > Streptomyces sp. HSW2009. Next base: position 6,798 of record NZ_JBEHZD010000327.1, read on the forward strand.
ACTGGCCCGTGATGGAGGCCGCCGCCAAGGCCCTGGACGAGTTCGAGATCGGCTACGAGGTCGATGTCGTCTCCGCCCACCGGATGCCGCGCGAGATGATCGCGTACGGCGAGCGGGCCGTGGACCGCGGGCTGAAGGCGATCATCGCCGGCGCGGGCGGCGCGGCCCACCTGCCCGGCATGCTGGCCTCGGTGACGCCGCTGCCGGTCATCGGGGTGCCGGTGCCGCTGAAGTACCTGGACGGCATGGACTCGCTGCTGTCCATCGTGCAGATGCCGGCGGGCGTGCCGGTCGCCACCGTCTCGATCGGCGGCGCCCGCAACGCCGGGCTGCTCGCGGCCCGGATGCTCGCCGCGCACGACCCCGAGCTGCTCGCCCGGATGCGCCACTTCCAGGAGGACCTGAACGACCAGGCCACCGAGAAGGGCAAGCGCCTGCGGGCCAAGGTGGAGGGCTCGGGCAGCTTCGGCTTCGCCAAGTAGTTTCGGCGAGCGGTGCGCTGTGCGGTGCGCCGCGTGGTCCGTCGCGCGTTCCGCCCGGCGGTCCGCGCCGCGCACGCGCGCCCCGTACGGGCAGGCCGGCCCCGCGCCCGTACGCGCAGCCCCGTACGCGCAGTGTGGTCCGCACGACCCGCGGCTCCTCCCGTACGCGGCGCCCGGCGCCCCCGTCCGTACGCCCACAGGTCGGCCGGGCCGGGCCCATCGGGGTGGGGGCCTGGTCGTTTAGCGTGGGGGCGGGGCGGGGACCCAACCCCGCGACGACGACGTTGGCCAGCAACGATGGGGATGTGAGTGACCGTGGCACCTGAATCCGCCGGCACCGAGCCGCAGTCCGAATCGGGTCCCGCGGTCCTCGCGCCCGATCCGGAACTGCTCGCCAGGGCGCGCGCCCTGCTCGCGGAGCACCCGGTGGTCGACGGGCACAACGACCTGCCGTGGGCGCTGCGTCAGGTCGGCTACGACCTCGATGCGCGCGACCTCTCCCGCGACCTGAGCGAGCACCAGCACACCGACATCCCGCGACTGCGGGCCGGCGGTCTCGGCGCCCAGTTCTGGTCGGTGTTCGTGCGCTCCGACTTCGCGGGCGACACTGCCGTCAGCGCCACCCTGGAACAGATCGACGTGGTCCGCCGCTTCGTCGACCGCTACTCCGACGACCTGCGGCTCGCGCTCACCGCCGATGACATGGAGGCGGCCAGGGCGCAGGGCCGGATCGCCTCGCTGATGGGTGCCGAGGGCGGCCACTCCATCGACTGTTCGCTGGGCGCGCTGCGCGGCCTGTACGCGCTGGGCGTGCGGTACATGACGCTCACCCACAACGACAACGTGCCGTGGGCGGACTCGGCCACCGACGACCCGGGCGTGGGCGGTCTCAGCCCGTTCGGGCACGAGGTGGTGCGCGAGATGAACCGGCTCGGCATGCTGGTCGACCTCTCGCACGTGGCGCCGTCGACGATGCGGCACGCGCTGGACACCAGCGAGGCCCCGGTGATCTTCTCGCACTCCTCGGCCCGCGCGGTCTGCGACCACGTCCGCAACGTCCCCGACGACGTGCTGGAGCGGCTGGCCGGCAACGGCGGCATCGCGATGGCCACCTTCGTACCGAAGTTCATCCTGCCCGAGGCCATCGAATGGACCCTGGCGGCCGACGCCAACATGCAGGCCAACGGCCTGCACCCGCTGGACACCTCGGCCGCGGGGATGCGGGTGCAGCGGGCGTTCGAGGAGGCCAACCCGCGCCCGCTGGCCACCGCCAAGACGGTGGCCGACCACCTGGACCACATGCGGGAGGTCGCGGGCGTCGACCACATCGGCGTCGGCGGCGACTACGACGGCACCGCCTTCACCCCCGCCGACCTCGCGGACGTCTCCGGCTACCCCACCCTGGTCGCCGAACTGCTCGACCGGCGCTGGTCGGAGGCCGATCTCTCCAAGCTGACCTGGGGCAATGCGGTACGGACGCTGCGCGCCGCGGAGGATGTCGCCCGCGACCTCCAGACCCGCAGGGGCCCGTCGATCGCCACCATCGCCGACCTGGACGGGGCGGACCCGCGCTAACCCGGCGGCCGGGGCCCGTGACCCCGTACCCGTACCCGGTCGCCCGTCGTACCCCGGTACTACGCCCGCCCGCCGCCTCCCGACCGCGGTCTGACGAGCGGCGCCGCCCCGCTGCCTAGCGTCGGTGTGGGCCGCGGGAACGGTCG
>NZ_JBEHZD010000328.1:0-9025 GCF_040240285.1 Streptomyces sp. HSW2009
CCCCCCCCCCCCCCCCCCCCCCCCCCCCCCCCCCCCCCCCCCCCCCCCCCCCACAACACCCCCCCCCCCCCCCGCGGGCCCGGGGGGGGGGGCGCCCCCCGGGGGGGGGCCCGGGGGGGCCCCACCGATCGCGCGCCGAGGGCGTCAGCCGACGAGGGCCTTCCACGTCAAGGGGCCCGCCACGCCGTCCACGGTCAGCCGGTTGGCGCTCTGGTACGCGCGGACCGCGTCCCGGGACACCGTGCCGAACTCGCCGTCGAGCGCCAACCCGGCGCTGTGCTTGTTCAACACCGTCTGAAGACCGCGTACGTGCGAGCCCTTGGCACCCTGCTTCAACGAGTAGACCAGGTGCGGCCAGGTCTTCGGACCCACCTGCCCGTCCGCGACCAGCTTCCGCGCGGCCTGGAACTTCTTCACCGCGGCGACCGAGACCGACCCGTACGACCCGTCGGCGTTGAGCTTGTACCCGCGCTGCGTCATCAGGTACTGGAGCGCCTTGACGGTCGCGCCCTTGGCGCCCGAGTTCAGCGACGGCCAGCCGCCGCCCAGGTCCACCCCGCGGGCAGCGAGATAGGAGACCGGGTTGGTGGTGCGGCCCAGCGATCCGGTGTGCACCTCGAAGTGCAGGTGGGGGCCGGTGACATTGCCCGTGGCGCCCATGTCGGCGATCCGCTGGCCCGCACCCACCTTGGCGTTCAGGCCGACCCGGAACTTGCTGAGGTGCCCGTAGTAGGTGTAGCGCCCGCCGCCGTGCGAGATGACCAGACCGTTGCCGGAGCGCCCGGTCAGCACGCTGGTGCCGCGCTTGATCACGGTGCCGGCGGCTGCGGCGTAGATCGCCGTACCGGTCGAGTTGGTGACGTCCTGACCTGCGTGCGGGTACTTGCCGCGCGGGGCGCCGTACTGGCCGCCGGCGGGGAAGTGGCCCCGGGCCGGGTTGCACCAGCTACCGTCCTTGAGCGTCGCGGCCGAGGCCGCGGACATCAGGCCGGGCGCCCCGGTCAGGGCCACCCCGAGGCCCGCCCCGACGCCGATCAACAGCTTTCGGCGCGAGGGGCCGTGCGGTACGAGGTCCGCGGGGTCGACTGCCGTGTCGTGGGCCGGGGCGCACTGCTCACACATGTCGTTCTCCTGGGGGTTGCCGTCGGTTTGTGCCGCGCGCAGCGGGCATGCCGAAGATGCCCGGGCACGCCTGGTGCCAGGGCGCGGCGTAGGGCGTTCTACGCGCGTCATTCAGGTGGAAGCGTAGGCCCCGCTCGCTGCCGGCGTGGGCAAATTGGCGAGATCATGCCAGGACACTCCGCGGGCTTCCCGAACGGTCGTGACGGCCGCGCAGTGCCCGGCCGGCCCCGTTCACCCTGCTGTGCAACCCCGGTGGTCACGCGTTCACTTGGGGCGCGCCGATGGCCTCAGGGTTCCGTCGGCGTGACCGGCGGCAGGGCCTGACGCAGGCGCGTGAGCAGGGCTTTCGCCGCGGGGGTGGCGGGACCGTCCGTCGGCCAGGCGAGCGCGATCCGGCCGCGGAGCCGCGGCGCGGTGAGCGGCACGGCGCACACGCCGAGGGCCGCCGCGGTGTCTCCCGACGGTTCGGGCAGGATGGCGACGCCGAGGCCACGGGCGGCGAGCCGGGCGAGGAGCAGCGGTTCGGCGGCCTCGAAGGCGATGCGGGGTGTGAAACCGGCCTGCTCGCAGCCGCGTTCCAGAGTGCTGCGCGAGCCCGTGCCGCGCGGCAGGCTGATCAGCGGCTGATCGGCGAGCGCGGCCAGGGCGAGTTCCGGCGGCGCCTCGGGCGTGACCAGCGGGTGCCGCGTGGAGAGCGCGGCGACCAGCGGGGTGTCGATGACGAACTGACAGTCGATGCCGGGCGGCGGCGTGGCGCTGGCGACCCCCAGCACGGCGAGGTCGAGCGTGCCCCGGCGTAACGCGTCGCACATGCGCGCCGAGGTGTCCTCGGTCAGGGATATCTCCACCTGTGGATGGTCGTCGTGGAAGTCGGCGAGCACATCGGCCAGGTCGTAGCTCTCGGTGGTGGCGCCGGAGACGATCCCCAGGGTGACGTGGCCGCGGACCAGGCCGGTGAACTCGTCCACCGTCTGCCGCATCCCCGCCACCGCGGCGAGTGCCGCCCGCGCGTACGTGAGCGTCGCCCCGCCGACCTCGGTCGTGGTCACCCGCCGCCCTGAACGGTCGAGCAGCGGCTGCCCAAGCTCCTTCTCCAGCAGCCTGATCTGCGCACTCACCCCGGGCTGGGCGACGTGCAGCCGGGCCGCTGCCCGGGTGAAGCTGCCCTCTTCCACGACGGCGATGAAGTACTGCAACTGGCGGAGCTCCATAAGCAGAGATGCTAGCCAGCAGAAGAGACGGCTCTTGGACTTCTCACCGCAGGCCGCAGAGGCTGGTGATCATGGTGAGAGCAGAGAGCGAGGTCCGCGCGGCCATCGCCGCCGAACGGTGCGCGGTGGCAGACGTGCTCGACGGGCTGACCGGCGAACAGTGGGACGCGCCGAGCCTGTGCAAGGGGTGGCGGGTGTGCGAGGTGGCCGCACACATGAGCCTGGGGTTCCGGTACTCCTTCGGCGCGACGGCCAGGGAACTACTGCGAGCGGGCGGCAACCTGCACCGCATGACCGACCGGCTCGCCCGCCGCGACGCCGCGGCCCTGACCTCGGACGAACTCGCCGCCGCCCTCCGGGACAACGCCGACCACCCGTGGAAGCCACCGGTGGGCGGGCTGGCCGCGGCACTGGGCCACGACGTCGTCCACGGCCTGGACATCACCGTGGCCCTTGGCCTCCCGCGACAGGTGTCACCGGAGCGGCTGCGGATCGTGCTCGACGCCGTCGAACCGCGCACCCTGCGCTTCTTCAAGGCGGACCTGGCCGGCACCCGGCTACGGGCCACCGACCTGGACTGGACGTACGGCGCCGGCACCCCACTGGACCGCCCCGCACACGAGCTCCTGTTGCTCGCGTACGGGCGCAGCATCCCGGAGGCGCGCGGCGCGTGAGGGCGGGGGCGCGTGACGGTGGGCGACGGTCAGGGATCGGGACAGCAGGTCCCGGGCCCCGCGTCCCGGAGGCCGACCGAGCAGGGCCACGGGCGGTCCGGCCCGTAGGAACGATGACGAAAGGCGACACGGTGAAGTATTCGCACGACGACGCGGAACTGGTCGGACAGCCCGTCGGCTACTGGACCTGGGCCGCCAACAAGGTGCTGTTGGCCCACGTCAGGGGCCGGTTGGCGGCCATAGGTATCACCCAGCCGCAGTGGTGGGCGCTGCACCAGGTGCTGCACGGCGCGACCGGCGCCACCCGCGCAGAGGTGATCCGCGACCAGCAGGCCAACCTGGACGTGGGCCCCGGCCTCGCCCCCGACATCGACCTGCTGGTCGAGCGGGAGCTGCTGGTGGAGGACGAGGACGGACGACTCCAGATCACCGACGCCGGCCGGACCCTGCACCGGAGGGCGGCCGAGACCCAGCGGGAGAACCGGGCCAGGGTGCACGCCGGCATCGCGGACGAGGAGTACCTGATCACCCTGAAGGTGCTCCAAAGGATGATCCACAACGCCGGTGGTGATCTGACAGCGGTCTGACGCGCTGCCGGACGCGGCGGGGCGGTGGGGTGGTGGGGTGACGGGACCGCGGGGTGGGAACGCCGGCCGCGGGCCGTCGTCCCGCCACGGCGGCTGCCGCCCCAGTCGGTTCGCCATAGCGCATGGTCGGCATGCCCGTCCCGTGCCGGCCGCCAGTTGTCCGCAACCTGCCAACCGGCCCACCGGGTCGCTGCCCGAACCGGGCCCGTAATCGTCACCACCACGCACACCCTCTCCCCTCCCCAGCCGAGCGCTTCCCCCGCCCATGACCCCACCATCGCAGAGGGGTCTGACAATGCGACCCTCCGTCACCATCCGGCAGGGGCCGGCACCCCGGTCGCGATCGGTTGGCCGCCGGTGTTCAGGCGCCGCAGTCCACCCCGCGGTCGGCCAGCCACCGCAGCAGCTCCGTGGGGTGCAGCAGTGGCAGCGGACCGCCCCACCGGTGCCAGTCCAACCCGACGCCAACGTGCAGCCGCAACAGGGCGACGCCCGCACCCGCAGCATCGCGCAGTACGAACTCCACCTCGCCCCAGCACATGCAGGTGAACGTGGAACCGGCCGGGTCAATCGCCAACAGCATGGTCAGTTCGGCGCGTTCGGCCTCTTTCCGGACCACGTGACCGGAGTCGGCCCCCACCCGCCGGATCTCGACCTCACGGGTCTGCGACCAGGGGAGCGGTGCCGGTGTGGACACGGCCAGCTCCTCGGCCAACACGCCGAACAGCCGCAGTTGGTGGACGCTCGGCTCCGCCCGCCCACCCGAACCCTTGCCCCCGCCGGCGCCGTCAGCCCCGTCCTCCGTGTCACTCTCCGCGCTCATGGGCTGGAGGCTACTGCGGACATCACTCATCCGGGACGCCACCCCCGAACGGCCCGGGGCGCAGACCGTTGCCGCCGTGCGGGCGATTTCCGCTCGTCCTTCGTCGTGCCGGGCAAACGGCGCCGCCGGGGTGGCGCAGGCTCGCCTAGCCTGAGGTGTGTGGTCCGCACCTGCTGGGTGTGTACGGAGAGCGGCCCCCGGTCCCGGAGCGTACGGCGGAAGGGTGAGTGCGGTGAACGACTCCCACGGTGAGCAGGCACGGCGCGCTCCACGGGCGGACGGGCACGGGGCGGGCGAGGCCCATGACCCCACCGCGCCCCGCGACTCCCGTGCGGCCCACGACTCCCGTGCGGCCCACGACTCCGGGGCGGCGCACGACCCTGCGGCGGGCCCGGCCCCCGAAGGCGGCCCGGAGTTCCACCCGTACCACCATCCGGCCGCAGGCTGGGGCGCGGCCAACAGCGTCACCCGGTTCCTGGTCCGGGAAGGGGCCCTGGCCAGCGGACCGCGGGCGATCCGGCGGATGAACCACGAGGACGGCGGGTTCGACTGCCCGGGCTGCGCCTGGCCCGACGACACCAAGGGCCTGCACCTGGACATCTGCGAGAACGGCATCAAACACGTCACCTGGGAGCTGACCCGCAAGCGCGTCGGCCGGGACTTCTTCGCCGCCCACACGGTCACCGAACTCTCCGAGTGGAGCGACCGCGACCTGGAGAGCCAGGGTCGACTGACCGAGCCGATGGTGTACGACCCGGAGAGCGACCACTACGTCCCGATCCGCTGGCAGCAGGCGTTCGACCTGGTCGGCGACGTCCTGCGGGGGCTCGACTCACCCCACCAGGCGGCGTACTACACCTCGGGCCGACTCGGCAACGAAGCAACCTTCCTCTACCAACTCATGGCCAGAGAACTGGGCACCAACAACCTGCCCGACTGCTCCAACATGTGCCACGAGGCCAGCGGGCGCGCCCTGCAAGCCGCCATCGGCACCGGCAAGGGGACCGCCGACCTGGGGGACTGGGAGCGGACCGACGCGCTGTTCGTCTTCGGCGTCAACGCCGCGTCCAACGCCCCCAGGATGCTCACCGCACTCGCCGCCGCCTACCAGCGCGGCGCCCAGATCGTGCACGTCAACCCGCTGGTCGAGGCGGCGGCCACGCGCACCATCATCCCGCACGACTTCCTCCAGATGGCCACCTTCCGGGCCACCCCCACCAGCACCCGCAACCTCCAGGTGCGCATCGGTGGGGACATGGCACTGCTGCGCGGCATGGCCAAGGCGATCCTGGAACAGTCGGACTCCGACCCCAAGGCCGTCGACCAGGAGTTCATCGACCGGCACACCGTCCACTTCGCGGAGTACCGCGCCCGGTGCGAGGCCACCGACTGGGCGGAGATCGAGCAGCAGTCGGGACTCAGCCGCGCCGAGGTGCTGGCCGCCGCCCGGATCTACCGGGAGGCCGACCGCACCATCATGAGCTGGTGCCTGGGCATCACCCAACACGAGCACGGCGTCGACACCGTACGGGAGATCGTCAACCTGCTGCTGTTGCGCGGCAACTTGGGGCGTGAGGGGGCCGGGCCCTCCCCGGTGCGCGGGCACAGCAACGTCCAGGGCAACCGCACCTGCGGCATCGACCACCGCCCGAGCCCGGAGTTCCTCGACCGGCTCGCCGAGGTCTGCGCGATCCACCCACCCCGCGCGCACGGCCTGGACACCGTCGCCACCATCAAGGCCATGCACGCGGGTACCGTCAAGGTCTTCGTCGGCATGGGCGGCAACTTCGCGCTCGCCGCGCCCGACACCCCGTACACCGCAGCCGCGCTGCGCTCCTGCGAGCTGACCGTGCAGGTCAGCACCAAGCTCAACCGCAGCCATCTGGTGCACGGCCGCCGGGCCCTGATCCTGCCCTGTCTCGGCCGCACCGAGAAGGACCACCAGGCAGCCGGCGTGCAGCGCACCTCGGTGGAGGACTCGATGAGCATGGTCCACCTGTCCGTCGGCATGAAGCGCCCGGCCTCGCCCGACCTGCTGTCCGAACCGGCGATCATCGCGGGCATGGCCCGCGCCGCCCTGCCCGACAGCACTACACCCTGGGAGTGGTACGTCGAGGACTACGACCGCATCCGCGACACCATGGCCCAGGTACTCGACGGCTTCGAGGACTTCAACCGGCGGGTGCGGCTTCCGCTCGGCTTCCGCATCAAGCAGCCCGCCCGCGAACTGGTCTTCCGCACCCCCTCCGGCCGCGCCGAGTTCTCCACAGCGCCGCTGCCCGACGTGATCCCCGCCCCCGGCACGCTGGCCCTGGGCACCATGCGCTCCCACGACCAGTGGAACACCACGATCTACTCGCACGACGACCGCTACCGGGGCATCAAGAACCTGCGCACGCTCATCTTCATGAACGGCGACGACCTGCGCGAACGCGGCATCGAGCAGTTCGACCCGGTCGACATCACCAGCACGGCCAAGGACGGTACGCAGCGTCACCTGACGGGGTACCTGGCGATTCCGTACGACATCCCTCGCGGTTGCGCGGCCGGCTACATGCCGGAGATGAACGTGCTGTGCGCCCTCGGCGACTACAGCACCCAGAGCGACCAACCCCTCATGAAACACGTACGGATCACCGTCTCCCCGGCCCGCGGCGGAGAGTGACCCGAGCCGCCCGTCTCGCGCGGAGGGTTCCTCGTGACGACCGTCGTACGCCGAGGGGTACGCGTCACGGCCGCCGTGCCCCGAGGGTTGCCCGTCTCGAACGCGGTGGGTGAGTCAGTACGGGTGCTGGTCGGTCTTGTACTTCCAGGCCCGGTACGCCATCTTGCCGAGCCCCGGGAAGATCTGCTTGATGGGGATCAGCCGCTGGTCGAGCGGCTTCGTGAAGTCCTTGTACTGGTAGGCGTCACTGAACCCGATCCGCTCGGTCTCCTTCAGGTCGCACGCGAAGTAGACGGCGCTGATCCGGGCCCAGTAGATGGCGCTCATGCACATCGGGCAGGGCGCGCCGCTGGTGTAGATCACGCAGCCCTTGAGCATCCGGGCCCGGGCGCCGACCTTGTCGGGCGAGTTCGGTTCGCGGGGGATGAGCTTGAGGGTGCTGGTGTGCTGCCGGTCGCGGGCGATGGACGGCGCCGAGGGGTTGAGCACCTGCACCGCCTTGCGGATGGCTTCGACCTCGCCGTGCGCGGTGGGGTCGCCGGTGAGCAGGACCCGGTTCTGCCCGCGCGCAACGATCCGCCCACCACGGACGATGACGGCGCCGAACGGGCCGCCCCAGTTGTTGTTCACCGACTCCTTGGCCAGTCGTACGGCCTCGGTCATGAACTCCTCGTGCTTCGCCATGCCCTGTCCTCCGTCTCAGCCCGTCGGGCCGTCGTACGGCTGCGCGCCCGGCACCCATCCCGACGATAGACCCCGCGGGCCGGCCGGCAACTCCGGCCGCCCGTCGTGCCCAGGGCGCCCACGAGCCCGTCGCCCGACCTGCTCATCACTGCGCTGACCTGCATGTTTCACCAGGCAGTCGGAGACGTGAGGACCGCTTCCCAGCGTCGGTCCACACGGCCGTCGGGCACCTGGCCCGGCCCGGGTACCCGGATCGGCGGCGACGACCAGGGGAGTGACCGCCCGACCCGCACCACCCGGTCGGCGCCTCGGTCGGGTCCGCCGCGCCGGGTGTCCGAATCGCACTTCGGCGTACCGGCGTATCGGGGCGTGCGGCCGGCGCACGCCCGTCGACCTCGGTATCGGTGCGCGTCGGCACGCCCTCGACCGGGGGTGGCCTATGCCGGGGGCAGGGGCCAGAGTTCACCGTGCTCTGTCCAAGCTGTCGAAACTCGGGAGGAAATGGTGTCCGTACGACCGTACGTGACGGCAATTGCCGTTCTTGGGTTGCTCGGTGCCGGAACCGGTACCGCGCTTGCCGCACCGATCCAGCAGCACGGCCCGACCAGCACGACGCACTCGACCACCGCGGCCAGCAGCATCGACGACGGGAGCTTCGAGTACCCCGCAGCCCCGGCCAACAGCTTCACCAACGTGCCGACCGGCGGGTCCATCGGCCCGTGGGCGGTCACCGCCGGCAACGTGGACCACATCGGGCGCGGCTTCTGGCAGGCGGCGGACCGGGACCAGTCCGTGGACCTCAACGGCGGTACGGCGGGCACGATCGCCCAGACCTTCCCGACGACCCCGGGCAAGACGTACGAGGTCAGTTACGCGCTGGCCAGCAACCCTGGCGGCGTCCCCACGGTCAAGACCGGTCGCGCCCTGATCAACGGGCAGAACTTCCAGGACTTCTCCTTCGACAGTACGGGCAAGACCGTCACGAACATGGGGTACGTGGGACGGCACTTCACCTTCGTGGCCCGATCCGCCTCCACCACCCTGTCGTTCGCCAGCACCACTCCGAATAGTGCGTACGGTCCGGTCATCGACGACGTGGTGGTTCGCCCCTCCTGCTGTCCGTGCTCCTGCGGCCAGGGGACGACCCACAGACACTGACCCCGCCCCGGGGGGGGGGCCCCCCCCCCCCCCCCCCCCCCCCCCCCCCCCCCCCCCCCCCCCCCCCGCCCCCCCCCCCCGCCCCGCGCCCCCCCCCCCCC
>NZ_JBEHZD010000329.1:0-9007 GCF_040240285.1 Streptomyces sp. HSW2009
TTGTCCGCCCCTGGCCAGGGGTGCACAGGAGCGGGGCCGGGGGGCGCGGGGGCCCCCCGCCCCCCCCCGGGGGGCGCCCGCCCCGGGGGGGGGGGCCGCGCCCCCCGCCGCCGGGGGGGGGGCCGCCGGCCCCGGTGACGCCGGCCGCTCGGGGAGCGGGCGCGACGGGGCCCAGGGCGCCGACGCGGCCGACCGCAGCGGCATCTTCTCCGCCGCCGACCAGGCCACCCGCGCCGCCCGCGAAAAACTGTCGAGGCTCACCGACCTCAGCGCCCTGACGGCCAATCTGACCAGCGGGTTCAGCAGCAAGCCGGCCACTCGGGGGCGGGACGGGGAGCGGCCCGGCGACCGGAGTGCACGCGCTGCCCGGCCCGAGACCGCCGCCCGGCCCGAGACCCCCGCCCGGCCGGCGCAGCCGCCGACCCCGCCATCGACCCCGCCACCGGCCCAGCCGCCCGGGCCCCGGCTGCACAAGGACGAGAGCGACGGGACGACCGGCAGGGGCGGGTCGGGCGCGGCGGAGGCGGGGCCGCTCGGGTTCGCGCCGGCGCCGCCGTTCGTGCCCACGCCGCGGCACTTCAGGCCGCCCGGGGCCGCCGCGCCGCCGCACCTCGCGGGCGAGGACGAACTCGGGCCGCGCGAGTCCAACCCGGACTGGTGGCGGACCGAACAGGGCCCGATGGAGGTCAACCCGTTCGACGGCGGGGTCTTCGCGCCGCAGGGGCAGGGGCCCGGCTTCGTGGACGGGTTCGTGGGCGGGATCGAACTGCCCGAACTGCTCAAGCCGCCGGCCGACCCCGACGCCAAACCCGTCGAACAGGCCCCGGCCGGAGCGGACGGCGCCGCCGCCGGGGGCGAGGACGGGGCGGGGAAGTCCGGCCGGCGGGGCGGGCTGCCGCGCCGGGTGCTGCGGCGGGTGCTGCTGCGCCGCGGTGGCGGTGACGGCGGGGGCGGCGGGGGCGGCTCCATCGCCTGGCTCGCGGTGCTGGCCGCACTGTTCCTGGTCGGCGGCGCGGCCACGGGCAGTTGGCTCGCGCTCGGCATCGGCTACGTCCTCGCGTACAACGCCCGCAGCCTCAGCCGCGGCGAGACCAACTTCGCCACCATGGGCGTGCCCAGCCTCGCCGTCTTCGGTGGTCTGGTGTGGCTGTGGGGCCGGTTCGAGGAGCGGTGGGGCGCTGCGATCCCCGAGGACGGCATGAACGACGCCCTCGCCGACACGGCCCCGGCCGTCATCCGCAGCGCGGCGATCGGCTCGGCGCTGTACCTGGTGTGGCGCGTGCAGCGGAAGCGGCGGCAGGGGTAGCACTGCGTGCGGGCGTGCGGGCGGGGCGGGGTGTTGGCGGGGTGGGCCCGCCAATAATTCAACTGCCTTGTGAGGGAAGGCAGTTACGCTCGACTTATGGCTGAACTTGCATGGGAAGCGGGCTTGGTGGATCGCCTTTCCCCGGATGCCTCGGGGGACTTTGTGCTCGCCGTCCGGGAGGCTGGGACGCCCGGCATTGCGGCCATGCGTCTGTTTGACGCCCAGACCCTCGCTGCCGTCGGTCCCGAGATCAAACTGTCCGACGGGTTGAGCGGCTTCGGTTGCCTGGTGGAGACGCCGGACGGACCCGCTGCCGTCGACGTCGGCCCCGACCGCATCCGCCTGTGGGACCCCCGACGGGGAACCCTGCTCGGCGAGGTCGCCTGTGGCCTCCCCTTCGATGAGATCGCGGCAGCCGAGACGCACACTGTCGATGGCGTGACCGTGCTCTTTCTGCACGGCAAGATCGAGCACCCCGACTGGCAGTGGCAGGCGTACGACCTGCACACCGGCCGGCCGCTGCCGCTGGGCGATGCCCCTGACCCCACCTACGCCCTCAACGCATCGCGTATCCGCGTCGTCGGAGACGGCTTCCTGGTCGTTCCGGCCGAGAACAGAATCATCGAGGGCATCGACGTCTCGGAGGTCAGGGTGGCGCGTGTCCACCGGCTTGCGGACGGCACCCCGTACGGCGAGGTGGAACTGTCCGGCTCCGGGGCCACCTTCACCACGGCCGTGATCGACGGGACTCCGTTCCTGGTGACCACCGGCTATCCCGCGGGGCTCTTCGCGCTCCCCTCGCTGGAGCTGAAGGTTGAACTGGCCGGCGCCACGGACCTGATCACCCTGGGCGCCATCAACGGACGGCCCGTCGTCATCGCGGAGACCTTCGGAACCGACGGGCTCGGGCTCTGGTACGTCGATCAGCCCGGGCCGCGGGCCACTACGTTCGAGGTGCCGAATCCGCGGCACCTCACTGACCTCCTCCTCACCCGGAACGGCACCCTGTGGGTCGGCACGATCGACGGCCTCTGGGCGATCCCCGCCGAAGAGCTCGTACGGCTCGTAACCCCCGGCGGCTGACCGGTCGCACCACGGCCGGTGCCGTACGCGTACGACACCGGCCACTCACCCACCCGACGCCACGTCACGCCGCAGCTCGTCCAAGATGGCATGGGCCGCCGTGTAGCCGATGCCCTGGATCCACAGTTGGTCGTCCACCTTGAACGTGGCGCCGTTCCGTACCGCGGACATGCTCTTCCACAGGCCGCTGTTGGTCGCCTTCGTCTGGCCGGACTTGGCGGGGTCGCCGTAGCTTGAGGTGAAGATGGCGTCCGCGTCGGCCTTGTCGAGCTGTTCGGGGCTCACGTCGTACGAGAAGCCGTCCCGGGCCCGGTCGGTGATGGCGGGGCGGCCGAGGCCGACGTCGGCGAGCAGGGTGCCGATGTAGGTCTTCTTGCCGTAGATCCTGATGTCCGCGCCCTCGATGAAGCGGACCACGTTGACCTCGGTCTCCTTCGCCGCGGCCGGGCCGCCGATGGCCGCGGTGACCTGGCCGACGTGGGTCGCGTACGCGGCGCGGACCCGCTGGGCCGCGGCCTGTTTGCCCAGTGCGGCGGCGTGCACCTGGAAGTTCTCCTTCCAGGGGTAGCCGGTGGTCTCCGTCATCACGGTGGGCGCGATGGCGCTCAACTCCTCGTAACGGGTGGCGTCGCGGGCCTTGTTGGTGAGGATCAGATCCGGCTGGAGGCCGGCGATCGCCTCCAGGTTGGGCGAGCCGATGGCGCCCACGTCCCGGATGCCCGCGACCTTCTCGGCGGGGAGGTAGTTCAGGAAGCCGGAGGCGACGTCGGCGCGGGTGGCGCCGACCGGTTTGACGCCGAGGGTGATCGCGGAGTCCAACTCGGCGGTGTCGAGCACCACGACGCGCTGCGGCGCCACCGGCACCCGCACCACGCCCATCGCCGTGCGCACGGCACGCTGCTCGCCGCCCGCCGCGTCATCGCCCGAGTCGGCCGCACCACACCCGGCCGACCCCGCGGCCACCCCCGTGACCAGCACCCATGCGAGGACGGCGGCGCGCAACGGCCGGCGGGGGGACGCGGGCCGGGTGCGACGGGTGCGGCTGGTGCGGCTGGTGCGGCTGGTGCGGGCAGGGTTTCCCGTCCGGCCAGGGTTTCCCGTCCGACCGGGGTTTCCTGCCCGGCCGGTGCGGCGGCTGCGGTGCGAGAGGTGCGTACGGTCCATGGGCCGACCTTTCGATTCCGGAGCGGTGGGGCCACGGAGGGAGTCCCGCGGCCGGCGGGGCGCAAGCCCGTACGGGGCGGGCCGTTAGCCAGGGGGCGGCGCGGGGGACCACGGGGCGCCCGGGACGATGAGGGGGCCGCCGGTGACCGGGTCGGGGACCACGACCGACGCCAGCCCGAAGACCTCGCGCACCAGGTCGGCCGTGACCGTCTCGGCCGGGCTGCCCTGGGCGACGATCCGGCCGGCGACCATCGCCACCAGGTGGTCCGCGTACCTGGCGGCCTGGTTGAGGTCGTGCAGCACGGCCACCACGGTGCGGCCCCGCTCCCGGTTGAGCCGGCGGACCAGGTCGAGCACCTCCACCTGGTGGGCGATGTCGAGATAGGTCGTCGGCTCGTCGAGCAGGAGCAGATCGGTCTCCTGCGCCAGGGCCATGGCGATCCACACCCGTTGGCGCTGGCCGCCGGAGAGTTCGTCGACCGGCCGGTCGGCCAGCTCCGCCACCCGGGTACGGGCCATCGCGTCGGTGACGGCCCGTTCGTCATCGGCCGACCACTGCCGCCACCAGCTCTGATGTGGCTGCCGGCCGCGCGAGACCAGGTCGCCGACGGTGATCGCGTCCGGCGCCACGGGCGACTGCGGCAGCAGCCCGAGCGACCTGGCGAGCTGCTTCGTCGGAATGCCCGCCAGCGCGGCCCCGTCCAACAGGACCGCGCCGCGCTGCGGCCTGAGCAGCCGGCCGAGCGCGCGGAGCAGCGTGGACTTGCCACACGCGTTGGGCCCCACGATGACGGTGACCGCGCCATCGGGCACGGCCAGGTCGAGCCCGTCGACGACGACCCGGCCCGGGTAACCGAGGGTCAGCCCGCGGGCGGCGAGCCGACTCCCGCCCCCGGGCGACGCGGGCGGGCCGGCCGACGGGGCCCCGGCCGACGGAGCCCCGGCCGGCGCTGCTCCGTCCGGCGCTGCGGAGGATCGCTCGGTCATGCCGTGCCTCCGGTGGGGCTGGTCGGGCCCGGATGGCCAGCGCGGCTGGCTGGGCCCGTACGACTGGTGGGGCCCGTACGACTGGTGGGGCTGGAGGAGCCGGTACGGCTGGCGGGGCTGGCAGGGCTCGTACGACCGCTGGGGTCGGCGGAACTGGCGGAACTGACGGAGCCCATACGGCCGGTGCGGCCGGCTGAGCCGGCGAGGCCCGTACGGCCAGTGGGCCCGGTCCGGCCGCCGGAGCTCGTACGCCCGCCGGAGCCGTGGCCGATCAGCCAGATCAAGTACGGGGCGCCGACGGCCGCGGTCAGCACGCCCACCGGCACCTCGGTCGGCGCGAACAGCCGGCGGGCCAACAGGTCGGCCGTGACCACGACGAGCGCGCCGAGCAGCGCCGAACTCAGCAGCGGGAGCTGGGCGGTTCGGGTCAGTCGGCGGGCGATCTGCGGCGCGAGCAGGGCGACGAAATCGACCGGGCCCGCGGCGCCGGTGGCCAGCGCGGCCAGTACCACCGCGAGCAGCACGAGCCCGAGCCGCACCCGGCCAAGCCGTACCCCGAGCGCGGTGGCCGTGTCGTCGTCGAGCGCCACCGAGCGCTGCGCCCGGGCCGCCCACAGCACGGCGGGCAGCAGCACCAGCAGGGCCGCCGCCAGCGGACGCGCCTCGTCCCAGCCGCGCCCGTTCAGCGAGCCGGCCATCCAGACCTGCGCCTGCTGGGCGACCAGGTAGTCGCCCTTGGTCAGGAAGAGTTGGGTGACCGAGCGCAGCGCGATGGCGATGCCGATGCCGATGAGGACGAACCTGGCGGCGTGCAGCCCACCGCGCCAGGCGAGGGCGTAGCCGAGGAGGGCGGCGAGCGTGCCGCCGGCGACGGAGAGGTAGGGGAGCGCGGCGGCGGAGGTGACGCCGTAGGTCAGCGCGCCCACCGTGAACGCGCTCGCGCCCTGGGTGACGCCGATGACGTCGGGGCTGGCCAGCGGGTTGCGGGCGACGGCCTGGAGCAGCGCGCCGGCCACCCCGAACGCCGCGCCGACCAGCAGCCCGACCGTCATCCGGGGCAGCCGCAGCCGCGCCACGACCAGCCGGTCGGGGGAGCTGCGGCCGGCCAGTACGCGCAGCACCTCACCCGGCGGTACGAAGCGTTCGCCGACCGCCAGGTACAGCACGCAGCTCGCGGCCAGCAGCACGGCCAGCGCGACCGCGACCGCCGCGGCCCGCCGGTGCACCAGGAAGGACCCGCGCCCGGCGCGCACCCGCCCGTACCCGCCGGGCCTCCCACCCCGCCGCCGGCGCCCACCCCGCACCCGGCCCCACACCCCGTGCACCGGGCCCCGCACCCGACTCGCCCCACCCCGTACCCGGCGCGCCCTGCCCCACGCCCCCCTCACGCCGCCACCGGCTTCCGGCGTACCAGGGTCACCAGGAAGGGCACCCCGATCAGCGACGTCAGCACGCCGGCCGGCACCTCGCTCGGGCTGAACACGATGCGCCCGAGCACATCGGCGACCAGCAGCAGCACCGGGCCGAGCAGCGCGGCCAGCGGCAGCAGCCAGCGGTGGTCGGTGCCGACGAGGGCGCGGGCGAGATGCGGCACGGCCAGGCCCACGAACGCGATCGGGCCGGCAGCAGCGACGCCCGCGCCGGTCAGCACGGTGGCGCCGAGACCGCCCACGATCCGTACGGTGGCGACGTGCTGGCCGAGCCCGGTGGCGACGTCGTCGCCGAGCGCCAGGGCGTCGAGACCGCGCGCGGCAGCGGCCACCAGCACCACGCCCACCAGCAGGAACGGCCAGATCTGGGCGGCCACTTCGGCATCGCGCCCGGACAGCGAGCCGATCTGCCAGAACCGGAACTCATCGAGCGCCGCCGCCTTGGTGGTGAGCACCGCCATGGTCACCGAGACCAGCAGCGCATTGATCGCCGCGCCCGCGAGCGCCAGCTTGACCGGTGTCGCCCCGCCCCGCCCCCGCGCCGCGACCGCGTACACCAGGACGGCCGCAACGCCGGCGCCGGCGAACGCGAACCAGACGTAGCCGACCAGCGTGTGCACCGACGCGTACGCGATGGCCAGCACCACCGCGGCCGACGCGCCCTGGCTGAGACCGAGGACGCCGGGGTCGGCGATGGGGTTGCGGGTCAGGCCCTGCAACACGGTGCCGGCCAGCGCCAGCGCGGCGCCCACCATCACGCCCACCAGGGTGCGCGGCAGCCGCATCGAGCGGACCACCTCGGCGGCCCGGCCGTCGCCGCCGTGCAGCAGGGCGTCCAGCACCTCGGCGGGGGTGAGGTGGCGGCTGCCGACGGCGAGGCTGAGCAGTACGGCGAGCAGCAGGGCCACCGCGGCGAGTACGAGCCAGCCGGCGCGGCGGGCGGCTAAGTGGGGGGCGGCGCTGCTGGTCGGGGCGGCGGACAACGTGCCCTCCCCTCACGCGGGACGGTCGCGGAGGCCAGGCTAAGTCACCGCGGCGCGGCCCGGCAGAATATCGACCATGTCTTCGCATCCGCAGCAGCCCGCACCTGCCGCCCCGCGCCCGCCGCAGGCCCCGCAGCCCCAGGCCCGGCCCGGCACCGACGGCTCGACCCAGGCCCTGACCGTCGGATTCGACCTCGATATGACGCTGATCGACTCGCGGCCCGGCATCAAGGCCGCCTATCTGGAGCTGGCCGCGGAGACCGGCACCCACATCGATGCCGACCTGGCCATCACCCGGCTCGGGCCGCCGCTGGAGCAGGAGCTGGCGCACTGGTTCCCCGACGACCAGATCCAGCCGGTCGCCGACCGCTACCGGGCGCTGTACCCGGAGCACGCCATCGCCCCGACGCCGGCGCTGCCCGGCGCCCTGGAGGCGATCGCCGCGGTCCGCGCGTACGGCACCCCGGGCGGCCCCGGCACCCCGGCGGCCGGCACGCCCCGCGGCCGGGCCATCGTCGTCACCGCCAAGCACGAGCCCAACGCCAAGCTGCACCTCGCGCACCTGGGCATCGAGCCGGACGCGGTGATCGGCTGGCTGTGGGCGGAGGCGAAGGCCGAGGCGCTGCGCGAGTACGGGGCGAGCGTGTACGTGGGCGACCACGTCGGCGACGTGCGCGGCGCGCACACCGCGGGCGCGCTCGCGGTGGCGGTGGCCACCGGCCCCTGCTCGGCGGACGAACTGCGCGCGGCCGGCGCCGACGTCCTCCTGTCCGACCTCACCGAATTCCCCGCCTGGTGGCGTTCGTACGTCGCTGACCTGGGCTGACAGCGGAATCCGCCGGGGTTGCGGAGAGCTGGGGCGGGATCGCCGAAGGAGCGGGTCGCCAGCCGAAGGCGGGTCGCCGAAGGACTGGGTCGCCGAAGGATCGGATCGCGGCCGAAGAACCGGATCGCCTCACGACCGGGTCGCCGCGGGAGTGCCGGGCGGCCCGGTTCGTCGTTCCGTGCGGGGCCCCGGCCCGGCGCCGGCCTTGGCCCAGTCACCCGCCGCCACAGCCGGGCGACGGCTGCGCGCCGACGTTACGCGGCCGACTTGGCCTGCCGTCGCTGGGCGGCGATCGACGTCAGCAGGCCGCCGGCGGCGACGAGGAAGCCCACGCCCATCAGCATCGACACGAAGTAGGCGGGCGTCGGCAGCCGGTCGAGTCCGAGCAGCAGCGGGGTCACCGTAATCAGCGTGCCGACCGCGCCGACCAGGAAGACGATGGCTCCGATGCGTACCAGCAGATCCCCGGGGCGGGAAGTTTCATTACTCACGGGACCAGGGTAGGTCGTCCCCTACCTGCAACGGCGAGACCCCAGCCGGTCATTACTGAGCACGAACGACCCGGGTACGTCTTGTCACCGGGCTCCGGACCATTAGCCTTGGTGGCGGCGGGTCCTGCGGCCCGCTGTAGTGCTATCTAGAGCTGTTTTCCGTTGTTTCCCGACGAGTTACGAGGACGAGGACAGACGTGCCTACCGGCAAGGTCAAATGGTTCAACAGCGAGAAGGGCTTCGGCTTTCTCTCCCGCGACGACGGCGGTGACGTCTTCGTCCACTCGTCGGTGCTGCCAGATGGTGTGGACGTACTGAAGCCAGGCCAGCGCGTGGAGTTCGGGGTCGTCGCCGGAAACCGCGGTGACCAGGCGCTTTCGGTGACACTGCTGGACCCGACCCCCTCGGTTGCGGCGGCGCAGCGGCGCAAGCCCGACGAGCTGGCCTCCATCGTCCAGGACCTGACCACCCTGTTGGAGAACGTCACCCAGCAGCTCGAACGGGGCCGCTACCCCGACAAGGCCCACGGCCACAAGATCGCGGGCATGCTGCGCGCGGTCGCTGACCAACTCGACGTATAGCCAAGAGCGCGCCTTTCAGGCCCGCCCGAGCGGCCGGCCTCCACCCGGGCCCGGCGGACGTACCCCACGCGCCGGGCCCGCGCCGTACCCACCGGCACCGTCGGCGCGGCCGGTACCCGGGGCCCGGCCCGGTCGCGGAACGCCCGCGGCACCTCG
>NZ_JBEHZD010000033.1:0-29572 GCF_040240285.1 Streptomyces sp. HSW2009
AGATACGGGCCGATTGATGCGCGGCACCCGCCGTGTGGAGCGGGCGAGCTGCCACTCCGACGCGGCCCCGCCGCGCCCCCCCCCCCCCCCCCCGGGCCCCCCCCCGGCCCCCCCCCCCCCCCCCCCCCGCCCCCCCCCCCCCCCCCCCCCCCCCCCCCCCCCCCCCCCCCTTTCCACCCCCCCCCCCCCCCCACCCCCCCTCGGCGCCGGGCTGGGGGGCGCGGATATGTTTATAAGACACCGGCGGGCGGCTGCTCAACCACCAGATCGCCCGCCGCCCGCAGCGCGACGAAGACGCGTACCGGGTGGACGAGTTCATCGACCGGTACGTCTTCCCCGACGGCGAGCTGGCCCCGGTGGGGCGGACCGTCAGCCAACTGGAGGAGGCCGGGTTCGAGGTGCGGGACCTGGAGTCGATCCGGGAACACTACGCGCTGACGCTGCGCGCCTGGGTCGCCAACCTGGAGCGGAACTGGGCGCAAGCCGTCCGCGAGACCTCGGCCGGCCGGGCCAGGGTGTGGCGGCTGTACATGGCCGCGAGCGCGCTCTCCTTCGAGCGCAACCGCATCGGCGTCAACCAGGTGCTCGCCGTCCGCACCCCGCAGTCCGGCGCGTCGGGGCTGCCCCGGCGGACGCGTACGTGGGGATGACGAGGTGACGAGGGCCGGCTGACCCCGGGCCGGGGTGACCGCACCTGGGTGGCCGTGCCCGGGCGTACGGGGGAGCGGCCGGAGCGTACGGGGGAGTGACTGGCGCGTACGGGGGAGCGGGCGGCCGGCGCGTACGCGGGAGGAACGGGAACGGAAACGGGGCGGGGGGGGGGGGGGGGGGGGGGGGGGGGGGGGGGGGGGCCCCCCCCCCCCCCCCCCGGCCGCTGTGTCCCCTACCGATGGCCCGGTACCGGTGACTGCGTACCGATGGCCGTACTGCCGGCTACTCGGCCTTGATGGCGGCGAGCATGTTCAGCTTCGCCGCGCGGCGCGCCGGCCACAGGGCGGCCAGCACACCGACCAGCGCGGCGAGGATGATGAAGATGCCCATCCGGCCCCACGGCACGACCAGCTCGTACGTGCTCAGGCTCGGGGCGATCAGCTCGCCGGCGGCCCAGCCGAAGAAGACGCCGAGGCCGATGCCGAGCACACCGCCGAAGAGCGAGATGACCAGCGATTCGAGCCGCACCATCCGCTTGATGCCCTTGCGGTCCAGGCCGATCGCCCGCAGCATGCCGATCTCCTGCGACCGCTCGAAGACCGACATCGCCAGGGTGTTGACCACGCCGAGGACGGCGACGATCACGGCCATGGCCAGCAGCCCGTAGAGCATGTTCAGCATCAGGTTGATCAGCTTGGCTATGTCGTTGGAGACGTCGTCCATTGTCTGGACCTTGATCGCCGGGTTGTCGCCCAGCGCCTTCTCCAGCTTGTCCTGGGTGGCGTCGTCGACGCCGCCCTTGGTCTTCAGCATCACCTGGAAGTCGGCGATGTCCTCCACGTGCGGGGTGAGGGCGGCGTTGTCGACCATCACACCGGAGATGATCGCGTTGCCCTCGTACACGCCGCTGATGACCAGGCGGCCCTTCTTGCCGTCCTCGAAGGTCGTGTTGAGCGTGGAGCCGACCTTCCAGCCGCGGTCCTTGAGCAGGTCCTTGTCGACCACGACCCGCTCGCCACCGAGGTCCTTGAAGGAGCCCTGGGTGAACTTCAGGTTCGTCAGCGCGCCGATCGAGTCGCCGTTGACACCGGCCAGGTCGGTCTTCTTGCCGTCGATGCGCGACGGCGACAGGCGCAGCGGGCTGGACTTCTCGACCACGTCCAGCTTCTCCAGCTTCTGCCCCACCTCGGGCGCGAGCGGAGTCATGCTGGCCATGCTGACGATGTAGTCGGCCCGCAGGGAGTCCCGGGCCATCTTGTCGATCGCGTTCTGGATGCCGCCGGCGATCACGGTCAGACCGGTGATCAGGGTGAGGCCGATCATCAGCGCGGAGGCGGTGGCGGCGGTGCGGCGCGGGTTGCGCACCGCGTTCTGCCGGGCGAGCTTGCCGGGCATTCCGAAGATCCGCAGCACCGGCGACGCCGCCGCGATCAGCGGCCGGGAAAGCAGCGGCGTCAGCACGAACACGCCGATCAGCAGCAGTCCGGCACCCAGGCCCATCAGGCCCTTGCCGTCGTCCATGCCGGTCGCGGCCAGCACCATGGCGATGCCGACGCCGGAGAAGATCGCGCCGATGGTGTTGCGCACCACCAGGCCGCGGGTGGACGGCGGGGCGTGCACGCTGCTCATCGCGGCCACCGGCGGGATCTTCGCGGCGCGGCGGCCGGGCAGCCAGGCGGCCAGGACGGTCACCACGATGCCGACGAAGAGCGAGGCGCCGACCGTGGTCGGGTCGATGATCAGCGGGCCGTCGGGGACGGTGGCGCCCGTGGAGTTCAGCAGCGAGCGCAGCCCGGCGCCGATGCCGATACCGGCGAGCAGACCGGCGACCGCGGCCACCGCGCCCACCACCAGCGCCTCGATGAGCACCGAGCGGGTCACCTGGCGGCGGCTGGCGCCGACCGCGCGCAGTAGCGCCAGTTCCTTGGTGCGCTGGGAGACCAGCATGGTGAAGGTGTTGGCGATGATGAAGATGCCGACGAACAGGGCGATGCCGGCGAAGGCCAGCATGCCGGTCCGCATGCCGCTCATGCCGTTCTTGATCTCTTCGGCCTGGTCGTCCGCGAGCTTCTTGCCCGTGTCGGCCTCGGTCCGCTCCGGCAGCACCTTCTCGACCTGCGCCTTCAGCGCCTCCTGCGAGGTGCCGGGCTTGGCCGAGAGCTCGATGCCGGTGTACTTGCCCGGGTCCGCGTAGAGCCGCTGGGCGGTCTTGGTGTCGAACAGGGCGAGGCTGCCGCCGGCCGCGACGTTGCCGTCGTCGGTGGTGAAGATGCCGACGACCTTCTGCTGGAGGACGGGGCCGTCGACGGAGACCTTGATGCTGTCGCCGACCTCGTAGTCCGCGCGGTCGGCGGTCTTGCGGTCGAGCGCCACCTCACGCTCGTTGGCCGGGGCGCGCCCCTCCTTCATCGGGTAGCGGGCGTCCTTGCCGTCCTTGCCCGGGAAGTAGTTGGCACCGGCGGAGGAGAACCCGTCGCCGACGAGCTTGCCGTCCTTGTCGGGTATCGCGGCGAAGCCGCCCACGGTGCCGGTCGCCGACTTCGCGCCGGGCAGCTTCGTCACCTGGTCGAGCAGGGACTGGCTCAGGTCGGGCGCGTCGCCCGGCTTGCTCTTGTCGTCGTCGTTGTCGGGGCTGATGGCGACGTCGACGTGGTCGAACCCCTTCTCGGAGCTCTTCTGGTACGCGTCGGAGATGGTCGAGGTGAAGACCAGGGTGCCGGCGACGAACGCCACGCCGAGGAGGACGGCGAGGACGGTCATCAGCAGTCTGGCCTTGTGCGCGAGCACGTTGCGCAAGGCGGTACGGAACATGGTGTGTCAGTCCTGGGGAAGGAGGGCCGGTGGGCGGGGCGCGCCGGAACTAGCTGGTCCGGCCCTTGGCGTCGAAGCGCTTCATGCGGTCGAGCACGGCCTCGGCGGTCGGCCCGTGCAACTCGTCGACGATCTGGCCGTCGGCGAGGAAGACCACGCGGTCCGCGTAGCCCGCGGCCACCGGGTCGTGGGTGACCATCACGACGGTCTGGCCCAGCTCGCGCACCGAGTTCCGCAGGAAGCCCAGGACCTCGGCGCCGGAGCGCGAGTCGAGGTTTCCGGTGGGCTCGTCGGCGAACATGATCTCGGGCTTGCCGGCCAGCGCGCGGGCCACGGCCACGCGCTGCTGCTGGCCACCGGAGAGCTGGTTCGGACGGTGCTTGAGGCGGCCCGAGAGGCCGACCGTCTCCACGACCATGTCCAGCCACTGCTTGTCGGGCTTGCGGCCGGCGATGTCCATCGGCAGCGTGATGTTCTCCAGCGCGGTCAGCGTGGGCAGCAGGTTGAACGCCTGGAAGATGAAGCCGATCTTGTCGCGGCGGAGCTGGGTGAGCTTCTTGTCCTTCAGCGTCGTCAGCTCGACGTCGCCGATCCGGGCCGAGCCGCCGGAGACCGAGTCGAGCCCCGCCATGCAGTGCATGAGGGTCGACTTGCCGGAACCGGAGGGGCCCATGATCGCGGTGAACTCGGCCTGACGGAACTCGACGGTGACGCCGCCGAGGGCAACCACCTGGGTCTCGCCTTGGCCGTAGACCTTGCGGAGATCCGTTGCACGGGCGGCCACCGCGGTGCTGCGGGTGGCGGTGGGGGTGGTGGTCACGATCGAACTCCTGTCGGTGTGGTGCCTGGGGACTCCACCATCCTCACCCGAACATCGGCCCGCCGGATCAGCCCCAGCGCCCGTTCCCGCCGCGACTCACGAGGTACGTGGCGGACACCGACTCCTCCCCAAGGAGGAGAGGGACCCTGAGACCTCGGTCGGACACCGGCCCCGGACCGCCCTGGCGCGACCCCGCTCCCGGACCGCCCCGACCGGTCTGTCTGCTGGTCGGGCGGCGCCCGGGGGCCGGGTGCCGGTGCGCGACGGCCCCCGGAGCGGGACGCTCCGCAGCGAGTCGCCGGGGGCGGGAGGCGGTTCGTGTACGACGAGTGGCGTAGGGGGGGGCTTGCGCGGTGGGTCTCGTACGGTCAGCTTCGTGGGGTGGGCGGAGTGGGAGAGTCCGGTGGGGTGGCGGGCCCGGCGTGGCTGAGGTGTTCAGTGCCGAGTGCCCCCGGGTGCCCCCGGGTGCCGGTTGGGCGGTGCTCGGTGGGTTCGGTGGTTGGTGCGTTCAGTGGTTGGTGGTGGGTTTTGGGTGGTGTCGACTTCTGCTAATGCGGACGGTCGTGGTGCTCGGTCGCCGGCTCGGTGGCCGCGTTGGGCGGCCGGGGCGCGGCCGGCGAGCCGCGGGGACGTGTACCCGCCTGCGAGGGGTGTACCGGATGTGTGTTCGTCAATTTACTCAACACTGCGTCGAGTTTTCGTCAATTCGGTGTGACGGGCGTGACGTACCGGACCAACAGCCTTGATGGGCCACTGGCATGTGCCACTGGCTAGTTCCCCTCGCTGATGCTCCCTCAGTTGCCAATAAAATAAGACAACGGCGATCGACCGTTCAGCCGTTCGTGGCGCGTTCCCCGGCTAGGCTCGTCCTGCTCTCCTTGGGGGGAAAGCCGTACCCGGTATGTGCGGCGGCCGGAGTGCCCCTGCCCGGATGGTGGAATGCAGACACGGCGAGCTTAAACCTCGCTGGCCTACGGGCCGTGCCGGTTCAAGTCCGGCTCCGGGCACCACTCCGATCACCGGGTCTGACCTGCGGAAACGCCCTGGGCGGGGGCGGGGGTCCGGTCATCGCGGGTGCCTGCGTGGGCGCACGGCGCGAGGTGGCGGAAGTCGACCGGTCGACCTTGCTGTCCGATCGGGTGACGATGTTCGACCGCCCGCCGTCCCGCGACGAACACCGGGCCACCCGCCGCGCGACCGAGCCGATGCATGTCGCATGCACCTTCTGTTCGGGTTTGCCGGCGAAGAGTTGGCGCGTACCGCTCTCACCCGTACGACACATCAAGCGGAGATTCCGGCCCAGTTGGCCGGAAGTCTCGCCCTTTGCCTGATTTCTGATGCTTGCCCGGGGGATCGGGTGCCTTTGTGTGCATTGCCGGGGCGGAGTCACCGACCCGACACGGCCGGTTCCTACGCTTCGACTTCCGAACGCAGGCCCGCCGCTGCCCGGATGGCGCCCGCGCTCGCGAGCACCACCAGGGCGATGGCCGCCACGTCGGTCGGCGACAGGGCCTGGCCGAGGACGAGTTGACCGGCCAGCGCGGCCACCGCGGGCGCCAGGCTCATCAGCACCGAGAAGGTGGCCGGGGCGATCCGCCGCAGGGCCAGCAGCTCCAGCGTGTAGGGCAGGACGGAGGAGAGCAGCGCCACCGCTGCGCCGAGGCCGACGGTGACCGGGTCGAGCAGCGCGCCGCCCGCGTCGGCCACCCCGAACGGCAGGCTCAGCAGCGCACCGAAGGCCATCGCCAGCGCCAGCCCGTCGACGCCGGGGAAGCGGCTGCCGGTACGCGCCGACAGCAGGATGTACGCCGCCCACGCCGCACCGGCCGCGAGCGCGAAGCCGGCGCCCACGGGGTCGAGGCCGTCGAACCCGCCGCGGCCGAGCAGCGCCACGCCGGCCAGCGCGAGCCCCGCCCACAGCCACCGCCGGGCCCCACGCGCCGCGAGCACCGACAGCGTCAGCGGCCCGAGCACCTCCAGGGTCACCGCCGCGCCCAGCGGGATGCGGTCGATGGCCTGGTAGATCAGGGCGTTCATGCCGGCCAGCGCGGCGCCGAAGCCGGCGATCACGGCCCAGTCGGCGCGCCGGTGGCCCCGTACCGCGGGCCGGCAGACCACCAGCAGCACCAGGGCCGCCACGGTCAGCCGCAGCGTCACCACGCCGAGCGCCCCGGCGCGCGGGAACAGCGAGGCGGCCACCGCGGCCCCGAACTGCTGCGCGGCCAGCCCGCCGGCCACCAGCCCGAGCCCGACCAGCGACCCACCACCGGCGGCCCGGCGCCCCGACCCACCGGGCCGCATCCGCCCACCGGACCCGACTCGTCCACCGGCCGGTACGCGCCCATCGGGCCGCATCCGCCCACCGGGCCGTACGCGCCCACCGGCGAGGGCCCGCCCGGACGTCCCGCCGGACGCGTGGGGCGGGGCGCCGGACGGTGCCGGCTGTCCGGCGTACAGGTCGGTCATACCGTCCACGCTAGGCAGTCGGGCCGCGGCTGTGAAATGCGCGTTGAGCGGTGGTTATGCTTCCCGAGCATGACCGTGGAGCTGCGTCATCTACGCCACTTCCTCGCCATCGCCGAGGAAGGCAACCTCACCCGTGCCGCGGCCCGGCTGCACCTCAGCCAGTCCGCGCTCTCCCGGTCGCTGCGCCGGCTCGAAGTGCACCTCGGGGTGCGGCTCGCCGACCGTTCCACGCACCACCTGCGGCTCACCGAGGCCGGCCGGGCCCTGCACCTGCGGGCGGCCACCGCGATGGCCGCCGTGGACGCGGCGCTCACCCCCGGCCGGCTGGGCGGCTGGCCGCTGCGGCTCGGCCACGCCTGGGCCGCGCTCGGCGCGTACACCACCCCGCTGCTGCGCCGCTGGCACCACGAGCACCCGGACACGCTGCTCGAACTGCTGCGTGTCGACGACCGCACCGCCGGCCTCAGTACGGGCCAGGCCGATGTGGTGGTGTTGCGCGGCGCGCTGCCCGAGCCCGGGTTGCGCAGTGCGCACCTGTTGGACGAG
Source organism: Streptomyces sp. HSW2009 (assembly GCF_040240285.1). Classification (NCBI taxonomy): domain Bacteria; kingdom Bacillati; phylum Actinomycetota; class Actinomycetes; order Kitasatosporales; family Streptomycetaceae; genus Streptomyces; species Streptomyces sp. HSW2009. The sequence goes on from NZ_JBEHZD010000033.1 coordinate 7,295, forward strand.
GAACGGGTGGCCGCGGTGCCCGCCCCCCCCCCCCCCGGCCCCCGCCCCCCCCCGCCCCCCCCCGGCGGGGCCGGGGCCCGCGCCACGCCGGCCGCCCGGTCCAGGAGCGCGGTCGCCTGGCCGGGCGCGTCGAGCCGGAGGGCGAGGTCGGCCCGCAGCACCAGCGCGGCGAAGAGCTGCGGGGGAGTGGGCCGCGCCCCGCCGGCGTCCCCGGCCGCCGGCGCCGCCGCACCCGCCCCCTCCGCCAGCGCCCCCGCCTCGGACAGCGCCCGGTCCAGGACGCGGGCCGCATGCCGGTGGTCGCCCTTGGCGTCCCCAAGGAGCGCCGCAAGATGGAGAGCGCGGGCGAAGGTGCCGGTCGGGTACGGGGCGTGTGCGAGGCTCTCGCCGTTCGGCTGGCCGACGCGGAGGCAGTTTCCGCCGGGGTCGGTGACCAGGAACTGCCGTACCCCGTACGTGGTGTCGCGCAGCGGGCCGATCCGCGGCAGGCCCCGGGAGGGCACCCGCCCGTACGCCGCCTTGAGGCCGCTGCGGAACGCCCGGTGCAGCCCGTCCACGTCGTCGGTGTTGATCAGGCAGGTGCTGTACGAGGCGGCCGGGTCGTACCGGGACATGCCGAAGAAGTGCAGCCCGATGTCCCCGCGCTGGACCACCGCGTACGGGTTCGGCCGGGTCTGTTCGAAGGTCACGTCGAAGCCGAGTGCGCGGTAGAAGGCCAGGGTCTCCGGGATCGAGCGGCACGGGAGGATGGGCGTGGTCGTCTCCGTCATGCCGGCGAGCGTGGCAGCCGGAGGCTCGGCTAGTCAAACTTGAATAGCAGCCCTGCCCGTCTACCCTTGACCTTGTCAAGACGGGTGCGGGCCGGGGCGAGACGGAGTGACGGGCTGATGTCGGCGATGCGGTTGTTGGTGCTCGGGGCGGTGCGCCACCACGGGCGGGCGCACGGCTACATGGTGCGCAACGACCTGGAGTACTGGGGTGCGCACGACTGGGCCAACACCAAGCCGGGCTCGATCTACCACGCGCTCAAGCAGATGGCCAAGCAGGGCCTGTTGCTCGCGCACGACGTGGCGCCGAGCGTGGCGGGCGGCCCGCCCCGGGTGGAGTACGAGGTCACCGACGAGGGCGAGGAGGCGTTCTTCGCGCTGCTGCGGGAGTCGCTGAGCGACTGGAAGCCCAAGCTCGACCTGCTCAGCGCCGCCATCGGGTTCATCGTGGAGCTCCCCCGCGAGGAGGTCATCGCCCTGCTCAAGCAGCGGCTCGCCGGCCTTGAGGGCTGGCGCACCTCGGTGACCGAGTACTACACGCCGGCCGAGGGGCCCGCCTCGCTGGGGCACATCGGCGAGATCATGGAGCTGTGGGTGACGACCGCCGACGACGGTCTGGAGTGGACGCGCGGCCTGATCCAGCGGCTCGAAGCCGGTTCGTACGTCATGGCGGGTGAGGGCGAGACCTTCAAGGGCGTGCTCCCCGAGGGTGCCGAGAATCCGTACGCCACCGGCCCGCACCCGGGTGACGAGGCGGCGGGCGGTCCGCGCAAGGGCGATTAATCAAGTTTGACTAATGCCGGAGTCGGCGTTACCTTCTGCGCTCCTAGTCAAGTTTGACTAATGGGCTGCGGTGCGCTGGAACGGCGCAGCCCGTGGCGGGACGGCTGGAGGGGAAGGCATTGGCTGACCACGATCACGCGATCGTCGTCGAGGGCTTGCGGAAGGACTACGGCGCGCACCGGGCGCTGGACGGGCTCGACCTGCGCGTGGAGCGCGGCACCGTGCGCGGGGTGCTCGGCCCCAACGGGGCGGGCAAGACCACCTCGGTCCGCATCCTCGCGACGCTGCTGCGGCAGGACGGCGGGCGGGCCGAGGTGGCCGGCTTCGACGTGCTGCGGCAACCGGACGAGGTGCGGTACCGGATCGGACTGCTCGGGCAACATGCGGCGCTCGACGAAGAGTTGAGCGGTTGGCAGAACCTGGAGATGTTCGGCCGGCTCTACCACCTCGGGGCGAGGGGCGCGGCGCGGCGGGCGGACGAACTGCTCGCCCAGTTCGACCTGGCCGAGACGGGGCGGAAGGCCATCAAGCAGTACAGCGGCGGCATGCGGCGCCGGCTCGACCTCGCGGCGGGGCTCATCATGCGCCCCCAGGTGCTCTTCCTTGACGCGCCGACGACCGGGCTCGACCCGCGCGGCCGGCGCGAGGTGTGGAGCGCGGTCCGCTCGCTGGTCGGCGACGGCACGACGGTGCTGCTCACCACCCAGTACCTGGAGGAGGCGGACCAACTCGCCGACCTGATCACCGTCATCGACCAGGGCCGCGCCATCGCCGAGGGCACGGCCGACGAGTTGAAGACCGCGATCGGCGGCGACCGGATCGACGTGGTGCTGCACCGGGCGGACGACCTGTCGGCCGCCGCGGCCGTGGTGGCCCGCGCGGGCCCCGCGGCGGGCGGGGCGCCCGGCCCCCCCCCCCGGGCGGGGCCCCCCCCCGGGGGGGGGGGGCCCCCCCACAACTCCTGGGCGGCAGACGGCAGTTGGCCGCTGTCCGGCGGACCGGATCAGTCCGTGGGGCGACGCAGCCGCGCGACGAACTTGTACCGGTCGCCGCGGTAGACCGAGCGCACCCACTCGACCGGCTCGCCGCTGTCGTCGAGCGAGTGCCGGGAGAGCATGAGCATGGGCAGGCCCACGTCCGTGCCGAGCAGCCCCGCCTCGCGCGGCGTCGCCAGCGAGGTCTCGATGGTCTCCTCGGCCTCGGCCAGCCGCACGTCGTAGACCTCGGCCAGCGCCGTGTAGAGCGAGGCGTACTTGACCAGGCTGCGGCGCAGCGCGGGGAAGCGCTTGGCGGGCAGGTGGGTGGTCTCGATGGCCATCGGCTCGCCGCTGGCCAGCCGCAGCCGCTCGATGCGCAGCACCCGGCCGCCGGTGGTGATGTCGAGCAGCCCGGCGAGCCGGTCATCGGCCGTGACGTACCCGATGTCCAGCAGTTGGGACGTCGGCTCCAGTCCCTGGGCCTTCATGTCCTCGGTGTACGAGGTGAGTTGGAGCGCCTGGGAGACCTTCGGCTTGGCCACGAAGGTGCCCTTGCCCTGGATGCGCTCCAGCCGTCCTTCGACGACCAGTTCCTGGAGCGCCTGGCGCACGGTGGTGCGGGAGGTGTCGAACTCGGCGGCCAGGGTGCGCTCGGGCGGGACCGGGGTGCCCGGGGGCATGGTTTCGGTCATTTCCAGCAAGTGGCGCTTGAGTCGGTAGTACTTGGGAACGCGCGCGGTGCGCGTGGGGCTCGTGGGCGTCCCGTTGGCGTTGTCGATCGCGCCGGCGACGCTCTGTGTGATGTCCCCGTCGGTCCCCATGGCGTGACGTCCCGACTCCGATCCTGTTGCCGTCACCGGCTCCTCCGTTACTTCGGCTGGAGGTACGGGGGGTGTCCCCGGACAACGCAGCGCGGCTCACATCGTGGCATGGGCGGGCCCAATGGGGCCCTCATGAACGAGTGGGTAGGCCCCAGGTGTCGGTCCGATAACGGACCTGACAGCGACTCTTATACACCCTTGACACCCCTAAAGGTCTAGGCCAAGCTGCGGGAACTGGTCTAAACCATTAAAGACCAATTCCGGTTCTTTGAGGAGAGTGCTGTGAAGCGTGGGCTCATAGCGGCGACGGGTGTCGCGGCCATGTTGGTGAGCGTCGCGGCCTGTGGGTCATCGGACAGCGACGACAACAAAGGCAAAGGCAAGGACGGATGGAAGGGCGAGACCCTCACCGTCTGGGCCATGGATGGTTCTACCCCTGATGGTTGGTCCAAGGATGTGACCGCCGCCTTCGAAAAGAAGACCGGTGCCAAGCTGAAGTTTGAGATTCAGCAGTGGAACGGAATTCAGCAGAAGGTCACCACGGCACTCTCCGAGTCGAATCCGCCGGACGTCATCGAACTCGGCAACACGCAGACTCCCGCATACGCGCAGACCGAGGGCCTGGCCGACCTCTCGGACCTGAAGAAGGAGATCGGAGCCGACTGGACGGAGACCCTCAACAAGTCGTCCGTCTTCAACGAGAAGCAGTACGCCGCGCCGTGGTTCGGCGTGAGCCGCGTGGTCCTCTACAACAAGAAGATCTGGGCCGAGGCCGGCAACAAGGACATTCCCAAGACGCGTACCGAGTTCTTCAAGGCGCTCGACAACATCGAGAAGAAGACCGACGCCGAGCCCATCTACATGCCGGGCCAGAACTGGTACTTCTTCGACGGCCTCACCATTGGCACCGGTGCCGAGTTGGTGAAGAAGGACGGCGACAAGTACGTCTCCAACATGTCCGACCCCGCGGTCGGCAAGGCGATGGACATCTACAAGCAGTACGCCAAGTTCACCAAGGCGCCCAAGGACAAGGACGAGGCCACCCCGCAGCAGGCCGAGGTCTTCGCCGAGGGTAAGACCGGCGCGTTCATCGGTATGGGCTGGGAAGCCGCCACCGCCATCAAGGCCAACCCGAAGATTGAAAAGGACATCGGCTACTTCACCATCCCGGGTGAGACCGCCGAGAAGCCTGAGGGTGTCTTCCTCGGTGGCTCCAACCTCGCCGTCGCCGCGGGCAGCGACAAGCAGGAACTGGCCAAGGAATTCCTCCGCATCGCGCTCAGTGACAAGTTCGAGGGCCAGCTCGCCAAGGAAGGCGGCGTGATCCCGAACAAGGAGTCGCTCCAGAGCAACCTCAAGGGCAACCCGGCCGCCGAGGCCATGGCGCCGGCTTCCGTGGGTGGCACCACCCCGCTGATCCCCGAGTGGGCCGCGGTCGAGAACACCCCGAACCCGATCAAGACGTACATGACCGCCGTGCTCAACGGCAAGTCGCATGAGGAAGCCGCCAAGTCGGTTGAGGGCGAGCTCAACAAGCGGCTGAGCCAGGACCTCTAGCCGCTAGCCGCTAGATCAGCACGCGCACGCTGCCGGGGGATTGGGAGATGCCAACCCCCGGCAGCGCATCGACTACGTCCGGCCAGGAAGAGAAGACGAGCATGTCAGTGCAGACCGAACGTGCGGAGGCGGCGCCGGGAACTGCCGTCCGCAAGAGCGGAGGACCGCCGAACGGCGGACCCGACGCGAAACGGAAGGGGCTCAGAGGCAACCTCCTGCCGTACGTACTGCTGCTTCCCGCGCTAGCCGTGACCGCGGTGTTCCTCGGCTGGCCGATGGTGAAGAACGGCCTTCTGTCCTTCCAGAACATCAACCGGCGACAACTGATCCTCCGGCTCACCGAGTGGACCGGGATCGAGAACTACGAAGAGACCCTCAAGAGCGAAGAGTTCTGGCGCGTCGTCGGCCGTTCCATCGTGTTCACCGGCGTCAACGTCATCCTGATCATGGTGATCAGCACGCTGGTCGGCCTGCTGCTCGCCCGCCTCGGCAAGAAGATGCGGCTCACCCTCCAGGTCGCCCTGGTGCTCACCTGGGCCATGCCGATCATCGCCGCGACCACCGTCTACCAGTGGCTCTTCGCCCAGCGCTTCGGCGTCGTCAACTGGGTGCTGGACAAGCTGGGTTGGCACTCGATGGCCGACTACAACTGGATCGGCTCGCAGTTCTCCGCCTTCTTCGTCATCTCGCTGCTGATCGTGTGGCAGTCCGTACCGTTCGTGGCGCTCAGCCTGTACGCCGCGACCACCACGATCCCGAACGAGCTCTACGAGGCCGCCTCCCTGGACGGTGCCGGTGCCTGGAAGAGCTTCACCGCGGTCACCTTCCCCTTCATCAAGCCGTTCCTCTTCGCCACGACCTTCCTAGAGGTCATCTGGGTGTTCAAGGCACTTCCCCAGATCTACGCGATCAGCGGCGGCGCGCCTGACCGGCTCACCGAGACCCTGCCGGTCTACGCCTTCGTCGAGGGTGTCGGAAACCAACACTTCGGTATGGGCGCTGCGATCTCGCTGCTCACCATCCTGGTGCTGCTGGCCCTCACGTCGTACTACCTCCGCATCGTTCTGAAGCAAGAGAGGGACGAGCTGTGAAGCGTTCACTCCTCGGCCGCATCTGGCCCAACGCGACGGCGATCGTCCTGGTCATCGGGTTCGTCTTCCCCGTGTACTGGATGTTCAACACGGCCCTGAAGCCGACCGGTGACATCCTCAGCGAGGACCCCGTCTGGTTCCCGTCCTCGCTGACCTTCGAGCACTTCGACACGGCCGTCCACGCGCCCAACTTCTGGACGCTGGTGGGCAACTCCCTCACCGTCACCCTCTTGGCGGTGGGCCTGTCCCTGCTGATCGCGCTCTGTGCGTCCTTCGCCATCGCGCGGATGCGGTTCAAGGGCCGCCGGGGCGTCATCCTGGTGTTCATGATCGCGCAGATGGCCCCCTGGGAGGTCATGGTCATCGCGATCTACATGCTGGTGCGCGACGCCGACATGCTCAACAGCCTGGTCCCCCTCACCCTCTTCTACATGGTCATGGTGCTGCCGCTGACCATCCTGACCCTGCGGAACTACATCGCCGCGGTGCCCAAGGAACTCGAAGAGTCCGCCATGGTCGACGGCTGCTCCCGTACCCAGGCCTTCCGCAAGGTGATCTTCCCGCTGCTGGCGCCCGGTCTGATGGCCACCTCGCTGTTCGGCTTCATCACCGCGTGGAACGAGTTCCCGATGGTGCTGATCCTCAACAAGGAGGACCACGCCCAGACGCTGCCCGTGTGGCTCTACAGCTTCCAGAGCAACTTCGGCAACGACTGGGGCGCCACCATGGCCGCCGCCACACTGTTCGCCCTCCCGATCCTGATCCTCTTCCTCTTCCTCCAGCGCCGGGCCGTCGGTGGCCTGACGTCCGGCGCCGTCAAGGGATAAAGCGCCTCCACCGCAAGGGAAACACCGCACGATGACCACCAGCACCGCCTCCGCCCGCACCGACTCCCTCACCCGTGACGCCCTCGCCGTACTCCAGCCGGGATTCCACGGCACCACAGCCGCCCCCGACTGGCTGCTCCGCAAGATCGACGAGGGACTGGAGTCCGTCGCCCTCTTCGGCCGCAACATTCAGCGGCCGGAGCAGGTCGCCGCACTCACCGGGCAACTGCGGGCGGAGCGTGGTGACCTCCTGGTGGCCATCGACGAGGAGGGTGGCGACGTCACCCGCCTTGAGGTGAACGAAGGCTCCTCCTTCCCCGGCAACCTCGCCCTCGGTGCGGTGGACGACCCGGACCTCACCCGCGCCGTGGCGCAGGAGATCGGTCGCCGCCTCGCCGAGTGCGGGGTCAACCTCAACTGGGCGCCGTCCGCCGACGTCAACGCCAACCCCGACAACCCGGTCATCGGCGTACGCTCCTTCGGCGCCGCCCCCGACCTGGTCGCCCGGCACACCGCCGCCTATGTGGAAGGCATGCAGGCGGCCGGCGTGGCCACCAGCGTCAAGCACTTCCCGGGACACGGCGACACCGCCGTCGACTCCCACCACGACCTCCCTCGCATTGACGCTGACCGAACCGTCCTTGACACCCGCGACCTGGTGCCCTTCAGGGCCGCCGTCGCCGCGGGCACCAAGGCCGTGATGAGCGCGCACATCCTGGTGCCCGCCCTGGACCCCGATCGACCCGCCACCTTGAGTGCGGAGGCGCTCCACGGGCTGCTTCGCCGCCCCGTGGCCGACGGCGGCTTCGGCTTCGACGGGTTGATCATTAGCGACGCCATCGAGATGAAGGCCATCTCCGCGGCGTACGGTCTGGAGCGCGGCACCGTACTGGCCATCGCCGCCGGCGCCGATGCCATCTGCGTCGGTGGCGGCCTGGCCGACGAGGAGACCGTGCACAGGTTGCACGACGCCCTCGTACGGGCCGTACGCGCCGGCGAGCTGAAGGAGGAGCGGCTCGCCGACGCCGCGGCCCGGGTCCGCGCCCTGGGTGCTTGGGCCCGCCTGGGCACCCAGGGCACGGGATCGGCCGCGGCCCCGACGGCCCCGACCCGCCAACCGGTCCCCGCGGCCCCCGAGATCGGCCTCGCCGCCGCACGCCGCGCCGTCCACCTGACCGTCGGCGAACAGGGCTTCACCCCGCTCACGGGTCCCGCCTACGTCGCCGCCTTCACCCCGGTGGCCAGCATCGCCGTCGGCGACGACACGCCGTGGGGCGTCGCGGCCGAACTCGCCCGGCTGCTCCCCGGCACCGAAACCGAGAGCCTCAACCACGCGCGGGTGACGGGCGATGGTGTGCCCGACACGATCGCGCGGGTGTGCGCGACGGCAGGGGATCGCCCCATCGTCGCTGTCGTCCGCGATGTCCACCGACACGGGTGGATGACCGACGCCCTCGCGGCCCTGGTCGCCGCGCGCCCCGACACGGTCGTCGTCGAGATGGGCGTACCCCAGGCCAAGCCCATCGGCGCGCTACACATCGCCACCCACGGCGCCGCCCGCGTCTGCGGCCTCGCCGCAGCAGAAGCCATCACCGGCAGCACGCCCACCCAGTAACCCGATCCACTCACTCACCTACCTCTCGCCGATCCGCCCCACCACGGGACAGCGGGCGCTGGTGCACCGGTGCACCAGCGGCGCTGGCTCCCCGGTCGTACGGGGCGCGGTGGGAGTGCGGTGGGTGTGGTTCGCCCGTCTCCCTTGCTCCGGTGCCGGCCTCGGCGCCGGAGCAAGGTGCGTTATGGGAGGGAGCCCGCGGAGTATCGAGGGGCGACCGGGGTGGGTGGACCTCCGCACCCCCCACGGCCCCGGCGCGTGACACCGCCCCACTGAACCCCTGGCGCGCCGGCTCGTTGGACCCGCATCTCGTTGGACCAATGACTCACTGAACCACTGGAAGAACCGACGGTCGACGGCCGAGACCGCAGCGAGCGCCCGACGGCCTTACAGCAGCGCACCCCCCGTCGCATCGATCCAGTGGCCGGTGACCCAGCGGCTGTCGGACGAGGCCAGAAAGCCCACGATGTCCGCCACGTCATCAGGCTTGGCCACCCGCTTCAGCGGGGACGCCTCGGTGACGCTCGCCCAGGCATCCGCGTCGTCCCGCAGCCAGGAGGCGTTCATATCGGTGTCCACCACACCGGGCGAGACCGCGTTCACCGTTATCCCGCGGGGGCCCAACTCCTTGGCCAAGGTGGTGGTGAGGACGTCGATGGCGCCCTTGGACATGGAGTAGGCGATCAGATTCGCTTCTGCGCCACCCCGCGTCAGCGACGTCGAGATGTTGATGATCCGGCCCCCGTCGCGCAGCCGCGGCAGTGCGAGCTTGGTGATGAAGAACGGCGCCCGCGTGTTCACCGCGAAGACCTGGTCGAACCCCTCCCGGGTCACACCGGCGATGGGCTGCTGCGACTCCACGATGCCCGCGTTGTTGACCAGGACGTCCAGCGCGTCCGCGTGCTCGTCGAAGGCGGCCCACAAGGTCTCGGCATCGTCCGGCACGCCCAACTCGGCGCGCACCGCGAACGCCTCGCCGCCCGCCGCCTCGATCGCGGCGACCGTCTCCTTGGCGGCCGTCTCGTTCCGCCCGTAGTGCACCGCCACTCGGGCGCCGTCCCGCGCCAGCCGCTCCGAGATCTCCCGCCCGATGCCCCGGCTACCCCCGGTGACCAGGGCCGTCTTGCCATTGAGCGCGCCCATGGCTACGCCCCCCTCTTTCTGTAGGAGTCGATACAGAAGAACCGTAGCACATTGCGTAGTGACCGCTATAGAATGTGTCCATGGCTACCACGAATGAGGGAAGCGAAGGGGCGGTGAGGCGCGGCAGACCCCGCTCCTTCGACCGGGACGCGGCGCTGCGGGCCGCGACCATAGAGTTCTGGGACCGCGGTTACGAGGCGGTGTCCATCGCCGACCTGACCCGGGTCATGGGAGTCAAGGCGCCGAGTCTGTACGCGGCCTTCGGCGACAAGAAGACCCTCTTCGAAGAGGCGATCGAGGCGTATGTGCGCGAGTTCGGCGGCTTCATCGACCGGGCCCTGGAAGAGGAGCCGACCGCGCGCCAGGGCGTGGCCCGCATGCTCCACGAGGCCGCGACCTGGCACACGCTGCCCGGCTATCCCCGTGGCTGCATGCTGATCAGCGCGGCGGTCAACTGCACCGTCCAGTCCGCGGAGGTCGCGCAGGACCTTGCGGAACGGCGCCGGGAGGGCGTCACGGCGCTGGAGCGACGCATCGCCGCGGACGTCGCCGCGGAGATACTGCCGCCCAGTACCGACGTGCACGGCCTCGCCGTCTACGCCACGACAGTGCTGCACGGGATGGCCCAGCAGGCCAGGGACGGCGCCGACCAGGAGACCCTGGAGACCGTGGCGCGTACGGCGATGCTGGCCTGGCCGCAGCAGGACGACGGCGCGGCGCCCGAGCAGGGGAAGATACGGGCCGATTGATGCGCGGCACCCGCCGTGTGGAGCGGGCGAGCTGCCACTCCGACGCGGCCCCGACGCGCCCCACCCCGCCCCACCGTGCCGCCGCGCGGCCCAGCCACGCCCCGCCCCGCGGCACCGAAGCCTGCCCGCACCCGGCCCCACCGCGAACCCACGGGGCAACCCCCGACAACGGCGGTCTCGGGGCCCCGGGTTCCCGCTGGGGAAGTTTCAGCTTCCGCCGCCCCTCACCTTCTCCGTGAGCGAGCCCGTCGATGCCTGCTTCTCCGGTTGTCGACCCCTCAGAGAGAGGCATTTCATGATCATTCGTAGCTTCGAGTCGCGTGACCTCCCTCGGCTGATCGAGCTCACCACCGAGACCTTCGGGCCGTTCTACGAGGACTCCTTCCGGCCCCTGGTCGGCGAAGTCGTCTTCACCCGGCAGCACGGCCAGTGGCGCGAGGACTACGGCACCCTTCTCGCCACACTTCATGCTCCGGAGCACAACAAGTACGTCGCGGTCGCGGACCTCGACGGAGAGATAGTCGGCTATGTGGGCTGTGAGATCGACCCTGCCCGCGAGCGCGGGACCATCAGCATCCTCGCTGTTGATGCGCACCGCCGGCGCGACCACCTGGCAACCGATCTGTGTGAGCACGCCTTCAGTTACCTGCGGGCCCACGGAGCCGTGTACGCCGAAATCGGAACCGGCGGCGACGATTTTCATGCCCCGGCCCGAGCGCTGTACGAAAGCCTCGGGTGCATCAAGCTGCCCGTAGCCGTCTACTTCCGCGAGCTGTAGGCCCGCCCCTGACCGAGGAAGCGGGGAAGCCCGGCCGTTTCGTGGTCGGGGGAGAGGCCGCACCAGGGCGGCATGCCCCGTACGAGCGCCGCATTGTGCCTGGTGGGAGAGGTGTAAAGACACCCGCGGGCCGCGGCGCCAGGGCGGGACCCTCAACCCGCCCGGCACCGCAGCCCGGAGTTGCATCGGCCGGTTCGGCCGACCTGAGGCTCCAGCGCGGTCAGGGCAGAGAGCGCCGCGAACCTCGGTCCACTCTCCTGTGCGGGGAGAGTGGAGGTCGTTGTAGAACCATTGTGGACTAGACCATTCATCGCTGTCTACGGCTCGGCGCTGACTGGCTGGGGAGGGCCCCAGGTAGGCTCGCGACGTGCCCTCCATGAACGATCTCGTACGTCAGCACACCGCTCTGGACGATTCCGACCTTGAGTGGCTCCACCTGCTGGTTTCCGAGTGGCAGTTGCTCTCCGACCTGTCCTTCGCCGACCTGGTGCTGTGGGTTCCGACGCTGGACGGGACGCGCTACGTGTCGGTCGCGCAGATGCGGCCCAACACCGGCCCCACCTCGTACCAGGACGACATGGTGGGACATCTCGTCCCCCGAGGTCGCCGCCCGATGCTCGACGCGGCGCTCGACGAGGGGCGGATCGTCCGCGAGGGGGACCCGGAGTGGCGCGAGGAGGTGCCGGTCCGGGTGGAGTCGATCCCGGTCCGCCGCGACGGCCGGGTGCTCGGCGTCATCGCGCGCAACACCAACCTGCTCACCGTGCGCACCCCGAGCCGGCTGGAGCTCACCTACCTCCAGAGCGCGTCCGACCTGGCGCAGATGATCGCCGCCGGGGCCTTCCCGTTCCCCGGCCAGCAGGTCGACATGGATGCCTCACCACGCGCGGGCGACGGCCTGATCAGGCTCGATGCGGACGGCGTCGTACAGTACGCGAGCCCCAACGCGCTCTCCGCCTACCATCGGCTGGGCCTCGCGGCCGACCTCGGCGCCCACCACCTGGGACGTACCACCGCCGAACTCGCCCCGGCCCGCGGCCCGGTGGACGAGGCGCTGGTCAAGCTCGCCAGCGGGTGGGCGCCGCGGGAGTTCGAGGTGGAGGGCGACGAAGGGGTGATCCAACTCCGGGCCATCCCGCTCAAGCCGAAGGGCACCCACATCGGCTCCCTCGTCCTGCTGCGCGACGTCACCGAACTGCGGCGCAGGGAACGGGAGCTGATCACCAAGGACGCGACCATCCGCGAGATCCACCACCGGGTGAAGAACAACCTCCAGACCGTCGCCGCACTGCTGCGCCTCCAGGCCCGCCGCATGGACTCCGAACAGGGCCGCGAGGCGCTCAACGAGGCGGTCCGCCGGGTCGGGTCGATCGCCATCGTCCACGAGACGCTGTCCCAGAACCTGGACGAGCGCGTGGAGTTCGACGAGATCGCCGATCGCGTGCTCGCGATGGTGGCCGAGATCGCGCCGGGCACGGTGGCGGGTCGGCGCACCGGTAGGTTCGGCATCCTCGACGCCGAGGTGGCCACGCCGCTGTCCATGGTGCTCACCGAGGTCCTACAGAACGCCCTGGAACACGGCTTCGGCCCGGGAGAGCAGGGCACCGTGGAGGTCAGCGCGGTGCGCGGCGGCACCAGGTCGGACGGCCGGCTGCTGGTCACCGTGCAGGACGACGGGCGCGGGCTGCCCGCCGACTTCGACCCGCACACGGCGGGAAACCTGGGTCTCCAGATCGTCCGCACCCTGGTGGAGGGGGAGTTGGGCGGCACGTTCACCATGCTCCCCGCGCCCGCCGGCGGCACCCGGGTCGTACTCGACCTGCCGGTACGCGCCGAAAAGGGCTGACGGCGCGGGAATCCCTGATCGGCTGGGCCGGCGTTCGGTCCTGCCCGAGGAGTACCCGCGGCCCCAGCCGGCGAGGATCGGCTCGGGTGCGCCGATAGCCGCTCGCTTGTTGCGTACGGCCCCTTTCGGCTTCGGCTCGCTTCGACGTCGATCCGCATCAGCGTCGACTCGCTTCGACCTCCGTCCGCTGCGACTTCGAAGGGACGGAGTCACGCGCGCAGTGGCAATGCGGCATTTCCCGTGTTCGGAACGCGATTGCACTGATCGCTGTGGTCAACGGTGTTTACCGGTGTTTCGACCATCTCCCTGGTGAGAGGCGTGCGCAGCGCCTTACCCACAGCGGGAATTGACGTCGCATCAGCCATCGTCGCCTATTCGTTATGCGCGACGCCCCCGATGGCGGGCCCAACAACCGGACGGGGAAGGGGAAATGCCCCGCGGCCGATCTCTTCGCGGTGGCGCGCGGTCGGATCGATATCTGACCGTTGCCTTCTCGGGTCACTCGATCGAGGGACGCGGGGCGAACTGTTCGGGCGGCGCGACGCCGCGGACAGGGACCGGCGAGGCCGTTGGGACCGTACCGGCGGGCCCGCTCACGCTCCGGGAGGCGGCCCTTCGGCTCGCCCGTGCGACATCCGCAAGGTCGTCGCGCGTGCTCACAGGGCGCCCCGTGCGGGGCCGGTTTCGGCGTGCGGACCGGCGTGGGGCGCGGCGTCGTGTGGGCACAGCACTGAGCCCCGCACCCATCTGGCCCGGGGCTCAAAGCTCACGTTGCTGTGGGGGCACCGCCCTTGGCACCTCCCGGCCGTGTGGCCGGGGGCGGAGCCTGGCAGAGCATCGGGGGTACTGCGCGCTGCGGCTCGGGGGCCGAGGGGCTGCTGGTCAGGCGCTGGCGTTGCGCGCCCGGTTGCGAGCGGCGCGGCGCTTCATTGCGCGGCGCTCGTCCTCGCTGAGGCCACCCCAGACGCCGGAGTCCTGGCCGGACTCAAGCGCCCACTGCAGGCACTGCTCCATGACGGGGCAGCGGCGGCAGACGGCCTTGGCTTCCTCGATCTGCAGCAGCGCAGGACCGGTGTTGCCGATGGGGAAGAACAGCTCGGGGTCTTCCTCGCGGCAAACGGCGTTGTGACGCCAGTCCATGGCTGCTCCATCTCCTCGTATTGCGGGTTCATTGCTTGTGAATGTGAACGCTTTCACGAATCCCCCCGCAATGGAAGGGCCGCCGCCCAGTTGCCCGGTGCGGACCTAAAGTCATAAGGAGGGGGATTCGGGCTCTCAAGGGGGCCCGTGTGCGGCCGTCCCGATCGCCATGAAGAGACTCGCAAACCTCGGCGACGGATACAACCCCTTCCGGAAAGTTTTTTTTGAATCCACGGTGTCGTGTCTGTCACAGCCGTACTTCCACAGGGTGGAGGCCAGGCTAAACGTTCGAGTGGAAGGATTTTTGCCCCTGCCACTCACACAATCACACGCAGTGCATGGCGTACGCCTGTGAACGTCACGCTCGTACGCAGTCCTAGATGGTCACCGTCCATCTGAAGCGGGAGCGGAGCCTGCGATTGCAAGGTGAAGTCGGCGAGGTCGTGTAGTGACACGGCGTGCTTGCCGTGGGGGCCGCGCTCGGGCGTCGAGGTCAGCAACTGGGTTGCGTACCGGGTGACCGTCGGCGTCGTCAGCTTGGTCAGGCCGAGCACGTCGAGGCCGGTGTCGAAGGACGCCTGGGGTGACGCGTAGATCGGCCGATTGCCGAAGTAGGTCCACGGCGAGGTATTGCAGACTATGGAAAACGCCAGGTCAGAGACGGGGTCCTGGCCGGGCTGCTCGATGGTGATGGTGCCCTGGCGGCGGCGCGGCTCACCGAGGAACTGGCGGAGCGCCTGCCGTACGTACAACGCGTGCGTCGAGCGCTTGCCGCGCTCGCGCTGCTGCTCGACCCGGCCGATGACACCGGCGTCGAAGCCGAACCCCGCGCAGAAGGTGAACCAGCGGGCCGGCACCGACTCGTCCGCGGAGCCCGGTGTGCCGGCGGCCAGGCCGAGGCCCACCGTGCGCTCGCTGCCCTCGCGCAGCGCTGCCAGCAGGGCACCGGTTGCCTCGACGACGTCGTTCGGCAGACCGAGCGCCCGGGCGAAGACGTTGGTGGAGCCGCCCGGCACCACCGCCAGGCGCGGCAGCTCGCTCGGCGCGGGGCCCTCGTGGAGCAACCCGTTGACCACCTCGTTGACGGTGCCGTCGCCGCCGAGGGCGACCACGACGTCGTACGTGCCGCTCTCGGCCGCCCGGCGGGCCAGGTCGCGGGCGTGCCCCCGGTACTCCGTGCCGGCGACCTCCAGCTTGAGGTCGCTGGCCAGTGCATGGATCAGCACATCACGGGTGCGGGCACTGGTGGTGGTTGCTGCCGGGTTGACCACGAGAAGCGCGCGCATGCGAAGCAGACTACCTACCTGCTGGTAGAGCTCCCACCCCGGTGGGTGTGCCCGGGGCCGGTGTGCTGCCGGGCCCCATGGGTGTCGGAGGGCGACGCACTACCCTTGCGTGGGTGAGCAGCAAGCAGAACCGTGGCCCCGCGCAGCGCCGCAAGAACGGCCCGGCGGCGGCCAAGAAGACCCAGTCGGGCAAGGCGGTCGCCGCCGAGCGGAGTGCGTCGGGGACGACCGGTGCGGACGGGCCCGAGGCCGCTGCAGGGCCAGGTCCGGCCGGCGCCGCCCCCGCCGCCCCCGCGCCCCGGGCCGCCCGCCCCCCCCCCGCCCCCCCCCCGCGCCCGGCCCCGGGCCCGCGCGCCCGGGGGCTCCCGTACGCCCGGCAGGTCCTGCGTGCCGCGCGCTGTGTCCTACGCACCGTGCCCCGGCGGCAGCAGCTCAGTGCAGCGCACCGGGCCTCGGCTCGGCCGCCTCCGCGGGGTGGTCACCCGCGGCAGCGGCCTCGCCCTGGGCGTGCAGCCGTGGCCGTACCGTGGTCCACACCAGGACGCAGCCTATGACGATGGCGACGGTCATGGTCAGCGCCATGGTCAGGGTCGCCGTACCGCCGAGCGCGACCAGCGGCGCCACGATCGGGCCGACGGCGAAGCTCGACATGCCGAGCAGGGCCGCCGCGGTACCGGCGCGTTCCCCGTGGCCCGAAAGCGCCAGCGTCGAGCTGTTCGGGCTGATCACCCCGTAGCAGAACAGCACCAGCGCGAGCAGCAGGAGCAGGGTGACCAGGCCGAGGTCGAGCAGGACCGCGCCGAGCAGGGCGAGCGCCGTCACCGCGGTCGCCGTCGTCCCCAGTACGTACATGCGCGCGGGTCCGGCGCGGCGCACCACGGCCCGGTTGGACAGCGAGCCGAGCACCGCGACGATCGCGTTCATGGCGAAGACGGCGCCGAAGGCCTGCGGGCTCAGGCCGAAGCCGTCCTGGAGGACGAAGCTGATGGACGCCAGATAGGTGAAGAAGGCGGTGCCCGTGCACGCCCCCACCAGCAGGAAGCAGACGAACAGCCGGTCGCGCAGCACCGCGCCGAACCGCCGACCGGTCTCCGCGAACCTGCCGTCGT
This sequence comes from Streptomyces sp. HSW2009, assembly GCF_040240285.1. Taxonomy (NCBI): domain Bacteria; kingdom Bacillati; phylum Actinomycetota; class Actinomycetes; order Kitasatosporales; family Streptomycetaceae; genus Streptomyces; species Streptomyces sp. HSW2009. Next base: position 23,784 of record NZ_JBEHZD010000033.1, read on the forward strand.
GCCGCTGCTCGGGCGGCAGCGTCTCGGGCAGCAGGGTGGCCGAGATGACCAGCAGGACGAGCCCGATGCCGGCGAGCACGACGAACAGCCCGCGCCAGTCGAGCACCACGGCCAACTGCCCGCCGGCGACCGGCGCCAGGAGCGGGGCGAGCGCCCCGACCAGACCGAGCAGGCTGAGCAGCCGGGCGAGTTCGGCCCCCGACGCGATGTCGCGGGCCGCGGCCAGCGCGATGACGATGCCGGCCGAACCGGCGATGCCCTGGAGGAACCGCAGCACCAGCAGCATCTCGATGGTGGGCGCGAACGCGCACAACAGCGAGAGCACCATGAACAGCGCCACGCCCCACAGCAGCGGTCGCCGCCGGCCGAGCCGGTCGCTGAGCGGGCCCGCCACGAGCTGGCCGAGGGCAAGCCCGAGCATGCACACCGACATCGTCGCCTGCGCCAGGCTCTCGCTGGTGTGCAGGTCGTCGGCGAGCTGGGGCAGCAGCGGCATGGACAGGTCCATGGACAGCGGCCCGAACACTTCGAGCGACCCCAGTACGAACGCCGCGGGGGGGGGGGGGGGGGGGTGCCCCCCCCCCCCCCCGGGGGGGGGGCGCCCGGGCCCCCCCCCCCCCCCGCCCCGGGGGGCCCCCCCCCCCCGGTCCCCCGGCCGGGGCGGCGCCCCCCCCCCCCCCCCCCCCCCCCGGCGTGGTCTGCGACGTCATGGACACCGGCCGCCCTGGCCGAGGATCCGCCGCAGCCAGGAGTCCCGCACGGCAGCCGCGGCCCTGGACGCCTCGGCGTCCGGCGAGAAGCCCGTGAAGCCGTGGTAGCCACCGGCCCACACGTGCAACTCGGCCTGGCCGCCGGTGGCCCAGATCCCACTCGCGTACGCGAGCGCCTCGTCCCGGAAGACCTCGGCGGCGCCGACCGTGATGAAGGCCGGCGGCAGCCCGGACAGGTCGTCCGCGCGGGCGGGCGCGGCGTACGGGGACACGGCGTCGGTGCCCCGGTCGGTGCCGAGGATCGCGTTCCAGGCCGTGTCGTTGTTGTTGCGGTCCCAGATGCCGATGCCGTCGTACTGCCGGCTGGAGACCGACTCGTTGCGGTCGTCCAGCATCGGGCAGTCCAGGACCTGGCCGGCCAGCGCCGGGCCGCCGCGGTCGCGGGCCAGCAGGGCGACGCCGGCGCTCAGCCCACCGCCCGCGCTGGCCCCGCTGACCACGATGCGGCCGGCGTCGACGCCGAGTTCGGCGGCGTGCTCGGCGAACCAGAGCAGCCCGGCGTAGCAGTCCTCGACGGCGGCCGGCGCCGGGTGCGCGGGGGCGAGCCGGTATTCGACCGTCACGGCGACGGCCCCGTAGCGCACCACCTCATCCACGAGGCCCGCGGCCCCGAAGAACCGGTTGCCCAGGACCATGCCGCCGCCGTGGATGGCGTAGATCCCCGGCGCGTCCCGCACCTCGCCGCGTGGCCGCAGCACGGTCAGCTCCACCTCGGGCGCCCCGGCCGGGCCCGCCACGCGCACGTGCTCGAACTCCACCGGATGGTCGCCGATCACCGTCTCAAGCGGCGGCACGATGGTGGCGAAGTGGGCGCGGTTGGCCAGGATCGTCCCGGCCCGCAGCGGGATGCCCTCGATGAGCTCGCGGCACGCGGCCAGCCCCGGTTCGAGCTGCGGATCGTAGGGGACGGGGCGTGGCCGCGGCACGCCGTCCACCGCGGGTTCGGCCGGCACGGTCAGGGACCTTCCGGGTCGACGATGCCGCGGTCCACCCAGAACGGCTCGACCAGCGAGCGCAGCTCGTCGGCGCCGACCCGCTCCAGCAGGTCGAGGGCGCCGATGTTCTGTTCCACCTGCTCAAGCCGGGTGGCGCCCACCAGCGTGGTGACGTTCGCCGGGTGGCTGAGGGTGAAGGCGACGGCGAGTTGGGCGGCCGTGGTGCCCAGCTTCTCGGCGAGTTCGACGATGCCGGGGACGGTGGCCACGATCGCCTCGCGGACCGAACCGGGGTCGCGCCCGATCTCCCGGGTGGGCGCGGTCCGACCGGCCAGGATGCCCCCCTCAAGCACGTCGGACGACTGCATGCTGAACCCGGCGCCGAACAACTCGGCGAACGGCTCACCGTCCGGGATGGAACGGCGCGCCAGGCTGTACTTGAGCTGTGCGATCTGCGGCCCGGCCACCCCGCGCTCGGCGGCGATGCGGCGCAGCTCGTGGATGTTGGACGCCGACCAGTTGTTGACGCCCCAGGCCCGGATCAGCCCGGCGTCGGTGAGCCCGGCCAGGTCCTCGACCAGGTCTTCCAGCCGTACGTCATCGCGCCGCAGGTCGCCGAGGATCACCAGGTCGGCCTGTTCGAGCCCGGTACGCAGGAACGCGTTGTCCAACTGGGGCTTGAACCCCTGCTCGCCGAAGCCCTCGATCCACAGCTTCACCGAGGCCAGGTAGGCGTCGCGGGGCACGCCCACCGCGCGCATGATCGATCCCCACAGCACGTCGGTGAAGACCGGGGGCTTGCCGGGGAGGCCGTACACACCCACGTCGAACAGGTTGACCCCGCGGTCGAGCGCGTAGCGGACCATGGCTACGGCGTCGGCGAAGTCCATCCGGTCGAAGATGTGCCACGAGCCGAGGGAGAGCGCCGAGGTCTCCAGGTCGCTGGTGCCGATGCGGCGCCGGGGAAGCAGTGTGGTGGTCACGCGTGATTCCTTTCTGCGGGTCGGCTCACGGAGCCGGATCGCACTCGCTCAGGGGGGCCTTCGCCGCGCTCAGGGAAGCCGGGGGTCGATGACGGCCTTGATCTCCTCGTGCCGGCTCATCGCGGTGATGCGCGCGGAGGCTTCGGCGAGCCCGACGGGCGTGCCGAACAGACGGTCCCAGGGCATCCGGTCGGCGAAGGAGGTGAAGAAGCCGATCGCCTCGTGGTAGTCGGCGATGTCGCCGTTGAGCGAGCCGACGACGGTCAGCTCCTTGCCCATCACCGCGCCGAGCGCCAACGGGTCGGAGACCGGCCCGGTGCTGCCCACGATGACCACGCGCCCGCGCTGGGCGGCCATCGCCACGGCCTCCCGGCCGACCGAGGGCGCGCCGGCGAAGTCCAGTACGAGGTCGGCGCCCTGGCCCTGGGTGAGTTCCTGCACCCGGGCCACCGCGGCGTCCGAGCCGTCGGCGATGTCCACGGTGTGCTGCGCGCCGAACTCCTTGGCCAGCGCCAGCCGCGCCTGCGGGGCGCCGACGGTGATCACCGAGCCCGCGCCGCCGAGGTAGGCGACCGCGGTCGCGAACAGGCCGAGCGCACCCGAACCCTGCACCACCACCCGGGAGCCGGGCCGCACGCCACCGGCCCGGGAGAACGCCCGCAGCACGGTCTTCGCCGCACAGCCGGCCATCGCCGCCCAGGTGTCGGGCACGCCGTCGGGCAGCAGCAGCTTGGCCGCCTTGGGGACCACGTACGCGTACTCCGAGAGCCCGGCCGTGGCGTACGGGTGCACGTCGGCGCGCTGCCGGAACCCGTAGCCGCGGTCGGAACAGGCGACCGGCTCGCGCAGCACGGTGCAGCCGTGGCAGGCGCCGCACGTCGACTCGGACCAGCCGATCCGGTCGCCCACGTGCAACTCGCGACCCAGCGCGTCCCGGGTGCCATCGCCGAGGGCGACGATCTCGCCGACCATCTCGTGTCCGAGCACCATCGGCAGCATGCCGGGGAAGGTCATCTTGCCCGACCAGATCTCGATGTCGGTGCCGCACAGCGTCGTGCAGACGATGCGTACGAGGGCGGCGCCCGGTTCGGGTTCCGCCGGAAGCGGCAGGTCGGTGAGGTCGAGCGCGGCGCCGTGCTCGCTCAGGACGGCGGCACGTGTCGAGGAGGGGAAGTCCATCGAAGCTCCTTCGGATCGAGCGTATCGGGGGCTCGACGATGCGTTAGTCTACGGACGTTGACTCAAATGTCGAGACCCTGAGAGCAACGAGGAGCACCCGTGCGCACAGCCGACGGCGACGCCCAACCTGCATCGGCCGACCTGATCCTGCGAGGCGGTGTGGTCCACTCCCTGTCCCCGGGTGGCCAGGGAGTGACCGCGATCGCGGTCCGCGAGGGGCGCGTGGCCCGGATCGGCGCCGACCGCGAGGTGATGGCGCTGGCCGGCGCGGCCACCGAGGTGATCGACCTCTAAGGCCGCGCCGTACTCCCGGGCATCAACGACGCCCATCTGCACGCCACGTGGCTGGGTGCCATGGGGCCCGACACGCTCTTCGGCGACCACGTGGCGCCGGGGCCGCCGCCGCAGCGCCCGCTGTCGGACGCCGCGCAGCGCCGCCGGGCGATCCTGCGCGCCGGCGAACTGGCCACCTCGCTCGGCATCACCAGCTACACCGAGCCCGGCCTCGGGCCCGGCGAGGACGGCGGCGCCAGTGGCGCGTTCGGCTCCTCGGTCGCCGAGCAGTACCGCGCCCTGGCCGCCGATGGCCTGCTGCGGGCCAGGGTGACGGTGCTCTGGCTGTTCGGCGAGCTCGACGGGCCGAGCGACATCGACAGCTTTCTCGCCGGACTCGCCGCAACCGACGGCGCCACCAGCGACCCGCGGTGGCTCCGCTTCGCCGGCGTCAAGATATTCGCCGACGGCATCCCGCCCATGCAGTCCGCCTACACGCACAACTGCTACGCGGACGGCGTCAGCGCGTCCCTGCTGGTGGCGGGCGCCGACGACGCGGAGCGCGAGGCGAACCTGAGCCGGATGATCATCGCCGCCCACCACGCGGGCCACCAGGTGGGCGTGCACGCCACCGGTGACCGCTCCATCGAGGTCACCCTCGATGCGATCGAGCGGGCCCGCGCCGAGAAGGACGCCGACCTCGGGCACTACGTCATCCACGGTGACCTGGTCACCCGGCCGCAACTGCGCCGGATGGCGGCGCTCGGGGTCGGCCTCGACACCCAGCCGGAGATCGCGGTACGCACCCGCTCGTTGGTGGACGCCGCGCTCGGCCCGGGCGCCGCGGAAGCAGCCTGGCCGCTCCAGGCCGTGCTGGACGAGGGTGTGTCGCTGTGCCTGACCTCCGACGCCCCCGTACTGTCCCCGGACTGGCGCCGGCAGATCGCCGCGGCCGACGAGTGGATGGGCCCCACGGACGACCCGCGCCGTCGCATGGCACGCCTGCTGCGCTGCTACACGGTCGAGCCCGCCCGCCAGGACCACGCCCTGGACTGGAAGGGCACGCTGGCCCCCGGCATGGTCGCTGACCTGTGCGTACTCGAAACGGACCCGCTCGCGGTGACCCCGGCCGAACTGCCGGACGTCGCGGTGGACCTCACGGTCCTGGACGGCGAGGTCATCTACCGGCGCGGGGCCGCGGCGGCCGAGGCCGTAACGCCCGAGGCTGGGGCGCCCGCGACCGTGGTGCCCGAGACGGCCTGACGGCGGCGCCGGCGGGCCTGCTCGGTAGTGGGTGGGTCGGCGGGTGGCTGTGGGGTGGGCCCGGGTCGGCCCCGGGTTGGTTGTGCGTCAGCCGATCGGTGAGTCGGTGGGTGGGTCGGCTGTGTGCAAGCCAACCAACCCGTGCGCCGACCAACCCGTGTGCCAACCCACCGTTGTCGGGTGGGTCGCGCCGGGCGTGTCAGACGGGCTGTGGGTGGGGTGGGTCGGCCCCCACCCACAGCCATGGGGGAGCCGGCCCCGGCGCCGGCGCCGCCCCCGCGCCCCCCGGGGGGGCCGGCCCGGGGGGGGGCCCGCCCCCCCCCCGGGGCGCGCCGCGCGGGCCGCGCAGGCTTGTGGGGTGCCGCGGGGCGGGGTCCTGGGGGAGG